>CACXEB010000130.1 GCA_902766515.1 uncultured Eubacteriales bacterium | reverse complement strand
CTTCGCCCGGTTCCGGGGGCTCATTGAAGGCGATGTGGCCGGTGATGCCCACGCCGCCCCAGCACATGTCCAGCTTGCCGTGCGCCTGGATGGTGTCCCAGATGACGTTTTCCTTCCCGGGCTCGGGGAAGAACCGCTGCGCCTCCGGCACGTTGAGCTCCGGATCGATGCGGCTGTAGAAGATGCGGTCCATGCCGCCGCGGAAGGAAAGGGGATCGGACTTGTCCAGCCATTTCAGGTCCGGCGTCAGGTATTCGTCCATGTTGAAGAACCAGCAGTTTTTGAGGCTGATGCGCCGCTGGTTGATCTGGTCGACCAGCCGGGCGTAGGGGCCCAGCGGGCCGTAGGGGATGATCATGACGGTCTCCTCGCCCTTTTGGTTGTTTTCCTCGATCAGGTCCGCCACCTCGATGGCCATTTTCCAGTACAGGTCCACCTCGGTCTCGCAGATCTCCACCCGGATATTGCTTCCCTTGCCCAGCTCGGAAGCGGGAATCGTCCGATAGTCCAGCATACGCGGTCCTCCTTTGTTCTGTTCAGTTTTGCCGTATGATACGCGATTCCAATGTACGCCGTCCCCGGCCGCCTGTCAAGACGCCTTGCCAAATTGCATGAAATGTGATATAAATTAATAAATTTTGAAATGTTTTTTCATTGGAGGCGCGGGGATGCGGCTGATAAAGGTGGCGATCGTGGAGGACAACGCCCTGGTGATACGTTCCCTGGTGGAAACCATCGACTGGGCGGGCCTGGGCTGCGAGATCTGCGGCACGGCGACGGACGGGCTGAGCGGCGAGCAGCTGATCCTGGACCGGCAGCCGGACATCCTGCTGACGGACATCCGCATGCCCAACCGGGACGGCCTGGCGATGATCGAAGCGGTCCGGGAAAAGCTGCCCGCCATGAAGGTCATCATCATCACCGGCTACGATCATTTCCAGTACGCCAGCAAGGCCATCAAACTGGCGGTGTTCGATTATATCCTGAAGCCGATCCGCAACGAGGAGCTGATCGCCGCGGTCCGGAAAGCCATGGGCCAGATGCAGGTCAGCGAAAAGCAGGAGGCCATCATCGCGCAGGCCGACCGCACGCAGGCCCGGGCGCAGCTGTTGTCCCTCCTGACCAACGTGTCGCACGTCGGCCAGTCCGTGCATACCATGCTGGAGCAGTCCGGGCTGGTCAGCAAGGCCTATTACGTGATCATCCTCCAGCCGATGGACGCCGGCGCGCTGCCCATGGAGACGCTGGACAGCCTGGACGAGCGGCTCAGCGCCTCCGGGGCCAAGGCCCTGTCGGTCGTGCTGTACGACTCCGTCGTCGTCTACGCCATGCGGGACAGCGCCGATGGCGACTGGCAGCGGGAGGCGGCCGCCCTGTGCGGCGAGCTCAGCGGCATCCTGCCGGTCAACGTCCACATCGGCATCAGCCGGCTCAACACCTCCATCCACCAGATCCGCTCGACCTACCAGCAGGCGCGCCAGGCGCTGTGGGAGAGCGCGATGAACAGCACGCCGGGCGCCTGCGCCTTCTACCACGAGATCGTCCGCGAGGAGGACAGCCACCTGTCCGCCATGCGCGTCAGGATCGACGAGCTGATCGATAAAAGCGACCTGTCCGACGCGGCGGCCCGGGAGGCGGCGGCCGCGCTGGTCGCCCTCAGCGGCCAGCAGTACAGCCAGCTGCGGGCGCTGGTGTCCCTGTACGCCATGCTTCTGATCCGCAAGTTTCCCGTCACCCACGGCGGCGCTGTGGAGAAGGCCCTGTCCGCCTCCTGGTTCGTCACCGGGGAGAAGGACGTAGCCAGCTGCCTGACCGCGGTCAGCGCCACGCTCCGGCAGGCGCAGGAGCAGGAAAAGGCCCGCTGCTCCCTCCTCACCAGCAACGTGCTGGAATACATCCGCCTCCACGGCGCGGAAAAGCTCGGCCTCAACGAAGTGGCCGATAAATTCTTCGTCAGCAGCACCTATCTTTCCGCCCTGATCCGCCGCGAGACGGGCACGACTTTCCACGAGCACGTGCTGAACGCCAAGATGGAGATCGCCCGCGGGATGCTCGCCGACCCGCGGATCCTGGTGGAGGAGGTCGCCTCCGCCATCGGGTACAGCAATTACGTGTCCTTCTACAACACGTTCAAGCGCCTGGAGCACATGACCCCGACCGAGTACCGCAAGAGCCTGGCCCAGAAATGACGCCCAATGGTCTCAAAATCAGGTTGCAATCCGCCCGCGGATGATTTATGATTAGGACAAACACACACAGGAGGTACTGAGATGGCGTACATACCGGCTGAGGACAGATATGAAAAAATGAAGTACCGCCGCTGCGGCCACAGCGGCATCCTGCTGCCCGAGATCTCGTTGGGGCTGTGGCACAACTTCGGGAACATCACCCCGTTCGGCGTGCAGCAGAGCCTGCTCAGGACGGCCTTTGACAACGGCATTACCCACTTCGACCTGGCCAACAACTATGGCCCGCCCTACGGGGAGGCGGAGCGGAATTTCGGCGTCCACATGGACCGCGACTGGCGGCCGCACCGGGACGAGCTGATCATCTCCACCAAGGCGGGTTACGACATGTGGCCCGGCCCGTACGGCGACCATGGCAGCCGGAAATACCTGATCGCCAGCCTGGACCAGTCCCTGAAGCGCATGCATCTGGATTACGTGGACATCTTCTATCATCACCGGCCGGATCCCGACACCCCCATTGAGGAAACCGCCGGCGCCCTCGACCAGATCGTCCGCAGCGGCAAGGCGCTGTACGTGGGCATTTCCAACTACCGCCCCGCGCAGGCGGAGAAGATGATCCGCGCCCTGAAGGCCCTTGGCACGCCCTGCCTGATCGAGCAGCCCAACTATTCGATGCTGGACCGCTGGGTCGAGGACGGCCTGACCGACCTGCTGGGCCGGGAGGGCGTCGGCTGCATCTGCTTCGCGCCGCTGCAGAACGGCCTGCTGACCGGGAAGTACCAGCAAGGCATCCCGGCGGATTCCCGGGCCGGCCATGACCCCCGGTACCTGAAGCCGTCGAACATCACCCAGGACAAGCTGGACAGGATCGCGGCGCTCCAGAAGATCGCCGACGCCCGCGGCCAGAAGCTGGCCCAGATGGCCCTGTCATGGGTGCTCCGGAACCCCGTGATCACCTCGGCGCTCATCGGCGCCAGCCGCCCGGAACAGATCATCGAAAACGTCCAGGCCGTCCACGCGGCTCCCTTCTCCGAAGACGAGCTGCAGGCCATCGACCGGGCGCTCGCGTAAACCCCATACGATTTCGCTTACCCGCCGCCGCGGCACGTCCGCGGCGGTTTTTGCCGCCCGAAAACGGCAACACATCAAATTTAGATAGGAATTATTGAAATCAGGATATAGATTGAAAGCGCCGGAAGAAATAAAATAGTATCTGTCAAAATGGCGAAAACGGCAACTGCTGGCATTGACAAATGAATTCTATGAAAGAAGGCGCTGATTATGCTGAACTACCACGTCAGGATTGGCCTTGCCCCGATGCGCAGGGACGTAACGCCCCGCCCGGGGATCTTCAACTGGGAAAAGGCGGAGGCGCGCGGCCGCGCGGCCGTCGCGTACATCGAGGAGCACTTTGCGTCCGAACACGTGTCCTTCGTGGACCTGAAGGGCATCAACCCGGTCGACGTCATGTACTGCGACGCCGACGCGGAGAAGGTCATCGAGCGCTTCAGGGCGGAAAACGTCGACGCGGTCCTGATCATCAACGCGAACTTCGGCAACGAGGAAATCGCCGCGCAGGTCGCGCAGGGCGTCGGCAAGCCCGTGTGCATCTGGGCGATGGAGGACGACGAATTCCTGCCCGACGGATCGCGCTTCACCGACAGCCAGTGCGGCATTTTCGGCGTCAGCCGGCAGCTGCAGCGGTTCCATATCCCCTTCAGCTACATCGAGACCAGCAAGGTGGACAGCGATGTCTTCGCGGCGGGGCTCGACCGCTTCGTGCGCGTCAGCTGCATGGTCAAAAACTTCCGCGGCATGCGGATCGCGCAGGTGGGCATGCGCCCCAAGCCCTTCTGCTCCGTCATTTTCAACGAGGGCGAGCTGATGGAGAAGTTCGGCCTGCAGATCGTGCCGGTCAACCTGGCCGTGATCATCGACCAGTACAACAAAATCCTGAAGGAGCAGGACGAAGCGCTGGAAGCGGGCGCCCGGCTGCTGCTCTCGCGCTATGAGATGGACGACCTGACGCCCCCGCTGCTCAAAAAGGTGTACGCATTCGTGCTGCTGTACCAGTGGGTGTTCGAGACCTACCGCGTGCAGGCGGTCTCCGCCGAGTGCTGGACGGCGATGCAGCTGGCCGTCGGCGCCATGCCCTGCACGGCGTACAGCGTGCTGGCCGACATGGGCTATATCGTCTCCTGCGAAAGCGACATGCACGCCGCCATCACGATGGCGCTGCTCTCCTGCGCCACGCTGGGCGAGAAGCGGCCCTTCCTGGGCGAGTTCACCGTGCGCCATCCGGAGAACCGCAACGCGGAGCTGCTCTGGCACTGCGGGCCCTTCGCCTACAGCCTCAAGAAAGAGGGAAGCCCCTGCAAAAACGTCAACATGCGCCAGTGGTTCCAGGTCAGGGACGGCCAGTACACGGTCGCCCGCTTCGACCAGGACAACGGCAACTACAGCCTGCTGGCCGGCACCTGCCGGTCGACCGACGGCCCGTACACCTTCGGCACCTACCTGTGGGCCGAGTTTGACGACCTCCCCGCTTGGGAGAAAAAGCTGGTGGAAGGGCCCTACATCCACCACATGAGCGAGGTGGAGGGCGACTGCACCGACGTGATCCGCGAGTTCATCAAGTTTGTGCCGAACCTGTCGCTGGACACCGTGAAATAAGCGGGCAAGCGGGAAAGGAAGATAACGATGCTGGTCAGTCTGAAAACGGTCCTGAACATTGCCGAAGAAAAGAAGTGCGCCATCCCCGCCTTCAACGTCTACAACTCCGAGACCGCGCTGGGCGTCCTCCGCGCCGCGGAGGAGGCGGACGCCGCCGTGATCCTGCAGATGTACAGCCGCCTGTTTTCCAACTTTGAGGCGGAATTCATGATGCCGTCCCTGGTGGCCGCGGCCCGCCGCTCGCCGGTGAAGGTCGCGCTGCACCTGGACCACGGCGCAGACCTGGACGTAGTCGCGAAAGCGCTGCGCTGGGGCTGCACCGGCGTCATGCGCGACGCCAGCACCCTGCCCTTTGAGGAGAACGTCGCCGCCCTGAAGACCGTCGTGGACATTGCCCACGCGGTGGGCGTGGACGTGGAGGGCGAGCTGGGGCACATCGGCATGGCCAAGGACGGCGTGCCGACCGATTACACCCGGGCGGACGAGGCCGCCGATTTCGTCCGCAGGACCGGCGTCGACGCCCTGGCCATCATGGTCGGCACCGCGCACGGCCACTATAAGCAGGCGCCGGTGCTCGCCATCGACCGTATCCGCGAGATCCACGCGGCGCTGCCCGATACCGCCCTGGTGCTCCACGGCGGGAGCGGCGTGCCGGACGACCAGATCGCCGCGTCCGTGGACGCGGGCATCCGGAAGATCAACTTTGGCACCGACGTGTGCTGCTCCTTCCTGGACGGGGTGTTCGGCGTGAGCCGGGACATCATCGCGGTCGACCTGTTCATGAAGGAGCCCATCCGCGCGGTGACCCGCTTCGCGGCGGAAAAGATCAGACTGCTGAAGGCGGAACACAGCAATGCCTGAACAGAAACGCCGGCCCCTGATCGTGGGCATCGGGTCCACCGTATATGACACGCTGATGACCGTCGACCGCTTTCCCACCGAGGACACCAAGCTGCAGGGCATCGAGACCAAGGTGCAGGCCGGCGGCCCGTGCGCGACCGCGCTCGCCGCGGCGAGGAAGCTGGGGATCCCCGCGGCCTACATGGGCACGATCGGGGACGACCCCTTCGGCACGTTCATGATGGACGACTTCGCCCGCCTGGACATCGACACCAGCGCGGTCCGGGTCGTCCCGGGCGGCGTCAGCTTTCACTCCGTCGTGCTGCTGAACCTGAGCAGCACCACCCGGACCTGCATCTGGAACAAAGGCACCGTCCCCCCGCCCGCGCCGGAAGAGCTGGACCTGGACATGCTCCGCCACGCCCGGGTGCTGCACCTGGACGGCCACATGCTGGGCGCCGCCCTGGCCGCCTCGCGGTTCTGCCGTGAAAACGGCGTCAAGGTCAGCTATGACGCAGGCGGCACCTATCCGGGCGTCGAAGCGCTGATGCCGCTCGTGGATTACCTGATCCCCTCCGAGGAGTTCGCCCTGAAGATGACCGGCCAAAGCACCGCCGAGGACGCCGCGCGGACGCTGTACACCACATACCGTCCCGAGGTGCTGATCATCACCCAGGGCGTCCGCGGCGGCATCCTGATGGACGAAGCCGGTATGCGCCGCTACGCCAGCTACCCCGTCCACGCCGTGGACACGAACGGCTGCGGCGACACCTTCCACGGCGCGTTTGCCGCCGGCAAGATCCAGGGCATGACTAACGACGCCGCCTGCAGATACGCCAGCGCCGCCGCCGCGATCAAATGCACCCGCCTCGGCGCCCGTGCCGCCATGGCCACAGATCCGGAGTGCCGGGCCTTCCTGCAAAAAAACGGCGAATCCCTCGATTGACATGAACTGCCGCAGGCAGGAGCGGATGCGGCCGCAGGCCGATCCGCAAAAACAGTTTCTCTCAAGCGAAGTGCGCGAGGCGCCTGCGCCCGCCGCACGAGCGCCCCACCAGAGAAGCGTACACTACTGGGATAAAGATTAGCATCAGCCGCAGACCACCCCGGAAGCGGCGCAATCAACTGTCCTCTGCGGCACGGAATCCCGGAGTCCGCCGGTTTACCCGGCGGATGAGGCCGCAGGCCGAAACCCGGCTGAAAGCCGGGCG
>CACXEB010000129.1 GCA_902766515.1 uncultured Eubacteriales bacterium | reverse complement strand
TTTGCGCAGAGCGGAATTCGGCTTCTTGGGCGTCGTGGTTTTGACGCTCAGGCAGACGCCGCGCTTCTGCGGACACCCCTGCAGGATCGGAGCGGTCGATTTGTTGACGACCTTTTCCCGTCCCTTGCGGATCAACTGGTTGATCGTGGGCATGAGAGCACCTCCCGTAATTTATCGGACCTCCTCTTGACTGAGGAGCCTCCTCCTATAACATCCCCGCAACCCTCGGGAATATATAGTCTGAGTGAATGCCTGAGTGCGTGACTACACACTCAAACAACGCCTGCAAAGCAGGCAACTTAGGAATAATAACATGCTTTTTCTGGTTTGTCAAACATTTTTTGCGTTCTGTTTGACAGATAAGGGCGGTAGTGTTAAAATAGGGCAATAATTAAGGAAAGCGGGGCGTAAGCATGCTCAGACAACTGTCGGTTTTCATCGAGAACAACCAGGGTTCGCTGGCGGACCTGACAGAGGCGCTGGAGCGCCGGGACATTATCATCCACGCGATCGCGCTGGCGGACGCGTCCAGGTTCGGCGTGGTCCGCGCGATCGTGAGCCGCCCGGACCAGGCGCTTGCCGCACTGCAGGAGGCCGGCTACTCCGGCTGCCTGACGGAAGTCATCGGCGTGAAGGCGGCGGACGAGGGCGCCGGATTGTCCCCGGTGTTCAAGGCGCTGAGCGATCACGCCATGGATATCGAGTACCTGTACGTTTTGAAGACGCACGAAGGGATCAGGACCCTGGTGGTGGGCGTCGCGGACGCCGCGCGCAGCGAAGCGATGCTGACGGAAGCCGGTTTCACAGTCGCTCAGGAAACAGACCTGATCTGAACGGAGGCTACACATGGCAGCGACCGGAACTAAAAAGAAGAAAAAGAAAATCAAGCCAATTGCCAAACCGTACCTGAAGGGTCCCGTCTTCTGCGGGCTCACGGTGCAGCGGGCGCTGAAGCTGCTCTGCTATCCGCTGATCTTCATGCTGATCCACCTTTTTATCGGGCCGGTGTTCAGCTTTGAAGGCAGCCTGATCCTGCGGGTCGTGATGAACACCCTGATCATCGTGTTCTGCATCGGCCTGATGTATGCCAGCGGCCAGAATACAGGCTACGCCGACATCACGATCGCCGAAATCATGTACACGCATACGCAGGAAGGCAAGCCCGTCACCGACGCGGAGCGCGAGCGGTGCTTCCACCCGCTCCGGGGCGCGCTGACGGCGGCGCTCAGCTACCTGCCGATTCTGATCCTGGCCGTGATGTACGCGCTGACGGCGGTGCGCCAGACGCTGACGCTGACCGCGCTGCCCGGCTGGGTCAGCGGATACAGCTACCAGAAGGAATTCGCTGCGCCGCTGCAGTATTATATGACTTCGGATCCCCTGACGGTGCAGCAGGCGCTCCGGATCGTCATGCGGCTGCTGATCTATCCGTATGTCAACCTGGTGGGCGCCCGGAGCAC
The DNA here is from genome assembly GCA_902766515.1 of uncultured Eubacteriales bacterium. The sequence goes on along the minus strand of CACXEB010000129.1, from coordinate 4,267 downwards.
GGACGCCGTCCTGCTGATCGACCGGCTCGCGCCGCTGACGCTTTCCCTGCCGTATATCGGATATGCCGTAGGCTACCTGAGGGGCCGCTACAGCCGCGCCATGGTGCACGGCAGCGTGGCCGCCGCCCGGCGCAAGCGCGGGAAGAAGGTCCGCAAGCCGGCGCCGCGCAAGCGCAAGGTACCTGAGGAACTCGTCTGATGCGCATCGTCGGCGGACGGTACCGTTCACGGCAGATCGACGCCCCGAAGGGGATGGATACCCGGCCGACCCTGGACCAGACGCGGGAAGCGCTGTTCAACATCCTGCAGGGCCGGGTGGAGGACACCGTGTTCCTGGACCTGTTCGCGGGCTCCGGCGCCGTCGGGCTGGAAGCCGTCAGCCGCGGCGCCCGGGAAGCGGTGCTGTGCGATCATTCGCGGGCGGCGTGCGCCTGCATCCGGGAGAATATCCGCCGGCTGGGGTGCGAAACGTCCGCGCGGCTGCTGGCGATGCCGGCGGAGCAGGCGCTGCGGCTGCTGGCCTCGGAGGGCGTCCGCTTTGACCTGGTCTATCTGGATCCGCCGTACGCCGTTTCGCTGACGGCGTACCTGGCGGCGCTGGCGGAGTTCAGGCTGCTGGCGCCGTGCGGGCTGGTGATCGCGGAGCACCGGGCGGACACGCCGCCCGAAGCGCCGGCGCCGCTGGCGCTCACCCGGCGGAAAGCATACCGGGATACCGTGCTGAGCTTTTATACCTGGGCTGAACCCCGCCCGATGGAATGAAGGAGGCTATGCCGCCGATATGGGAGTGACCTGTCTGTACGCGGGCAGCTTTGATCCGGTGACCAACGGCCACCTGAGCCTGATCCGCCGCGCTTCGGAGCGCTTTGACCGGGTGTTTGTCGCGGTGATGAAAAACGCGGCCAAGCAGGGCGCGTTTCCGGTAGGGGAGCGGCTGAGGATGCTCGCGGATGTTTGCGCCCCTTACCGCAATGTGCGCGTGCTGGCGGCGGACGGCCTGACCTGCGCGCTGGCGCGGCAGCTGGGCGCCCGCGTGCTGCTGCGGGGGCTCCGGGGGGCGCAGGACCTGGATAACGAATTTGCGATGGCGCGCATCAACCGCCAGCTGAATCCGGACCTGGAGACAGTCTTTTTCCCGCCTGAGCCGGGGTGTGAAGCCATCAGCTCCACCATCGTCAGGGAACTCGCCGCTTACGGCGCGGACATCGATTCTTTCGTCCCGGCGATTGTGAAGGACGAAATCATCAACCATTATAAAGGAGGACGTTGAAATGGCAGACAGCAGGTTGCGGGTGTTTGATTATGTGGACCAGCTCAACAGGCTGGCGGATTCGGCTGCGAAGGTGCCGCTGTCCAACCGGATCATCGTGGACAAGCAGGAGCTCAAGCAGCTCGTGCAGCGCGTGGAGTCCAATATCGATCCGGATATCCGGACGGCGAAGGACATCCTCACGAACCAGCAGCAGATCATCCAGCAGGCGGAACAGGAAGCGACGCAGGCCAGGGATGAGGCCAACCAGTATGCGCAGCGCACGGTGGACGAAGCCAACAAGCGGGCTCAGTCGGCCCTGCAGGAGGCCCAGGCCCGGGCGGCCGAAATGTCGCGGGACGCGGCGGACAAGGCCAATGCCATGATCGCGGACGCGCAGGCGCGAGCCGCGGCCATCATGGCTGACGCGCAGGCCCGGGCGGACCGGCTCGTCGCCGAGGACCAGATCACCCAGCGCGCCAACGCAGAAGCCACGCAGCTGATCCAGCGGGCGCATATGGACTGCGACCAGTACCGGCAGAACATGGAGAGCGCCCTACACGCCACGCTGGACCGGGCGGAAAGCACGCTCGGCGGCCAGCTGGACCAGCTGAGGCGCCTGCGCCAGTCCCTGGACGCGCCCCAGGGCGACATGGAAGAAATGTAAGATCATGTCCGAAACAACTTTCAGCCAGCGCGAAGGCAAGCGGTACAGCTGTCCCCAGTGCGGCGGCGGGCTGATCTATGATATCGCCAGCGGCAAAATGAAATGCGATCACTGCGGCGACCTGAGCCCGGTCCCCGCGGACGAGGAGAGCACGGACGCGTCCGGAAGCATGGAGGTGACGGAGTTCCGCTGCCCCCAGTGCGGAGCGGCAGTGTATTCCTCCGACACCGCGGCGACCAGCTTCTGCAGCTTCTGCGGCAGCGACGTTGTGCTGACGGCGAAGCTGAACCGCGTGCGCCGTCCGGCCGCGATCGTGCCGTATGCCGTCACGCGGGAAGCGTGCGAAGAGAAATACCGCCAGCACCTGAAGCGCTACCATCTCTGTCCTGCCGACCTGAAGTCCACGGAGACGATCTCGCATTTCAGACCGGTATACGTGCCTTTCTGGTCGTACCGGGTGCAGGGCGAGGGGCCGGTCAGCGTCAAGGGTGTCAAGAGCTACACCAAGGGCGACAAGCGGTATGACGAAACCTGGCAGTTCACCTTCGACGCCAAGGTGGACCGGCGGGGGATCCTGTATGACGCGTCGACCGCTTTCGAGGATGAAACGGCGGCGCTGCTTGCCCATACCGGCCGTGACGCCGTCCCGTTTCAGAGCGCCTACCTGAGCGGGCTGTACGCCCAGGTGGCCGACGTGGAACCGGAGAATTATCACGCGGAAGCCTATGCCACGGCGGCGAAAGAGATGATCGAAAAAGTCCGGAGCGCTTCCGGCATGGACGCGGTGACGGGATACCAGAGCGCCAACGGCGCGTACGGCGTCCCCAATCCGAAGATCTCACAGGAGCTGGTCATGCTCCCGGTGTGGCTGCTGGCGCACCGCCAGGGGCAGCGGGTGGTGTATACGGCGATCAACGGCCGGTCAGGCGAGGTCGTATGCGACGTACCGGTCAGCATGCGGAAGGTCCTTGGTGTGATCGCGCTCCTCGGCGTACTCTTCTTCCTGCTGCTGCAGCTGCTGCTGACGCTCCGGCCGGACAAGCTGATGGTGCTGTGCGCGGGCCTGACGCTGGCGACGCAGCTGTGCTTCGTCAGCGCGCGCAGGCGGCTGAAGGAGCGGGCGGACCGGGTCTACGAGCCGGATTTTGCCGGATCGGGCCGGGAATACATCGGTCCTGCGCAGATGCTGCTCGCCGCGAAGGAGCGGCGCAGCGTGAAAGCCGCAAAACGAACGGAATCAGGCGTCCCGTGGGTCGGCCTGGTCGTCGTGGGACTCGTGGCCGGCTTCAACCTGCTGCCGCCGTTTCTGCGGTCGGTGATGAACGGGATCGGGGACTTCAGCTTTGAAACGCTGAACAAGCTGCTGATGCTGGCGATGCTGGCGGTGTCCGTATGGCGGCTGCCCCTCCGCCAGGGTGACCGCAGCGCCCCGTCGTGGATCGTCAGCCTGGCCATCCTGCTGACGCTTGCGGTGGGGACCGTGCTGCTGTTCCAGGGCCGCTCGGAAGACATGGTCTACTATGGCTGCTGCGCGGCCATGATGGCGGCGGCGATCGGCGGACTGACGCTGATCAACCGCGAGCATAACGAATACGCTTCCAGGCCTGTTCCTTTCTTTGAAAAGGAGGAAAATCCATGAAACGGCTGCATGCGCTGCTGGCGATCTGCCTGCTGCTGATGGGGCTGTCCGCGGCCGCGGCGGAAACCGCGCCTGTAATCGTGGACGACGCGGACCTGCTGACGGACGCGGAGGAAGCGGAGCTGTACCGGGAGATGACGGCGCTCTGCGAATACGGCACGCCGATGTTCTGGACGCACCAACAGTCGGGCAGCTATGACGCCCTCGCCAAGGATTTCTATTATCATCAGATCGGGAATGGCCGCGGGATGCTGCTGGTGATCAACATGTATCAGCGGCAGCTGACCATCGTGGCCAATGGCGGCGTGGAACGGATCCTGACCCACGCCGAAAACGAGACGATCACGGACAATATCTACCGCGCGGCCGGCGCGGGCCGGTATCTTGACGCCGCCCGGTCGGCGTTCGACCAGATGCACCGCCTGCTGCGCGGTGAAGAGATCGCGCGGCCCATGAAGACCGTCAGCAATGTGCTGCTGGCGGCAGCCCTGGCGCTGCTGGCCGTATATCTCTATGTCAGTCAGCGCTATGAACAGCATCCGCATGAACGGGGTGCAAGAACGGCGGTGCCCGTGACGGTGGCACATGCCGTGGCTGCCGGCGTCGTGACGGCGGCCATTGCCCAAAAGACGCTGACCAGGCGCCGGGTGACTGATATCAGCTCCGATTCCGGCGGCGGTGGGGGCGGCTCCCGCGGCGGCGGCTTCAGCGG
>CACXEB010000128.1 GCA_902766515.1 uncultured Eubacteriales bacterium | reverse complement strand
GGCTGGCCCTTCTTCATCTACATGATGATGCAGTTCATCCGCGGCCTGCCCAAGGAGCTGGATGAGGCGGCCATGATCGACGGCTGCAACAAGTACTCCATCTTCGCGCTGATCGTCCTGCCGCTGCTCTATCCGTCCATCATCACCACCGTCGTGATTTCGTTCTACTGGATCTGGGACGATTACATGGGCCCCCTGCTTTATCTGAGCAAGCCGGCACTGTATACCGTGTCCCTGGCCATCAAGGGCTTCGCGGACGCGCAGGGCACCAATTTCGGCCCCATGTTCGCCATGTCCACCCTGTCGCTGATCCCCGTGTTCCTGCTGTTCCTGTTCTTCAACCGGTACCTGATGGACGGCGTGACCGCGGGCGCGGTGAAAGGATAACTGCAAATATCACTTCAGCGTTTTCCCCTCCCGATCCGGAGGGGAAAACTGCTGTTTGACCAAAAAAGGAAGCCTGCTGACAGCGGGCAGGGGGAGACACAGCCATGGATCAGCAGATCTGGATGCGCGGACCGGCGCGGCACTGGGAGGAAGCCCTGCCGCTTGGCAACGGGCGGCTGGGGGCGATGCTGTTCGGCGGCAGCCGGGAGGAAAGGATCGCCCTGAACGAGGAAACGTTCTGGTCCGGCTATCCGCGGGAAACCGACCGGCCCGGCGCGGCAGACTGGTATCCGCAGGCCCGGGACCTGGCCCTGAAAGGCGAGTTCCCGGAGGCCCAGGCGCTGGTGGAAGACAAGATGCTGGGACACTTTACCCAGAGCTACCTTCCCCTGGGCGACCTGGTGCTCCGCCATCACGGGGAGGGGGAAGCGCGGACGCTGTCCCGGCGGCTGCGGCTCGACCGGGCGGTGCATGAAACGGCCTATGAGGTCGCCGGCGTGCGCTATACCCGTACGGCCTTCGTGTCCTGCCCGGACCAGGCGCTGTTTGTCCGCGTGGAAGCGGATACGCCCGGCGCAGTGAACCTGGACGCGCTGCTCCGCTCGCCCGTCCGGAGAAGGACGGGGACGGGGGACGGCCGCGCCTGGATGGACCTCCTGGCGCCCTCCAACGTGGTGCCCTCCTATATCGACTGCGGCGAGTCGATCCTGTATGAGGACGCGCCGGAACATAAGGGCATGCGGGCCCGGGTGCTGGTCACCGTGGCTGCGGACGGCGGCCGGGTGTCGCCCGTCTCCGACGGGCTGCGGGTGGAAGGCGCGGACGCGGTGGAGATCCGCCTGTTCGCCCGCACCAGCTTCAATGGTTTTGACCGCCAGCCCTTCGTGGACGGCCGGGACGAAAAGCGGCTGTGTGAGGACGACCTCGCCCGTACGGCCGGGCTTGACTGGGATACGGCGCTTTCCCGGCACCTGGCGGACCACCAGTCCCTGTTTCACCGGGTGTCGCTGACGCTGGGCGACGGCCGGTACGAAGACGTCCCCACGGATGAGCGCCTGTACGCCGCCCGGGAGGACGATACCGGGCTGTACGCCCTGCTGTACCACTTCGGGCGCTACCTGCTGATCGCATCCTCCCGGCCCGGCGGGGAGCCGGCCAACCTCCAGGGGATCTGGAACCAGGACGCCCGCGCGATCTGGAGCTGCAATTACACGATCAACATCAATACCCAGATGAATTACTGGGCTGCCGAACAGTCGGCGCTGCCGGAACTGTGCCAGCCCCTGTTCCGGCTGATCGACGGCCTGTGCGAAACGGGCCGCCGCACCGCCCGGACGCATTATGGCGCCCGGGGCGCGGCGGCGCACCACAACACGGACCTGTGGCGGCTGTCCAACCCGGTGGGGGAGCAGTACCGCGGGTTTGCCGGGTGCGCGTTCTGGCCGCTGGGGCTGGGCTGGCTGCTCCGCCACCTGATGGAACACGACCGCTATCACCCGGACGACGCGTTCCTGCGGGACCGCGCGTTGGAGCCGCACCGGCTGGCCGCCCGGTTTTTCCTGGATGCGGCGGTGCCGGACCGGGATGGATACCTTACCATCGCCCCGGCGGTTTCCCCGGAAAACCAGTTCATGGATCATGGGCACCGGTGCCGGGTGGCTGCCCGGGCCGCCATGACCACCCAGATCATGCGGGAAGTATGGGAAAACTATCTGCGGATCCTGCGCCGCCTGGGCCTGGACGAGCCCATGGCCCGCGAGGCGGAGGCGGCCCTTGCCCGGCTGGCGCCGCTGGAGACCGGCAGCCGGGGCCAGGTGCTGGAATGGGAAAGGGAGTATCCGGAGGCGGAGCCGGAGCACCGGCACATCTCCCACCTGTACGCCCTGTATCCGGGGGAAAGCACCGACAAATCCCTGCAATCGGCGGCCCGGCAGTCGCTGCTGGGGCGCGGGGACGAGGGCACGGGCTGGAGCCTGGCCTGGAAGGCCGCCGCGTGGGCGCGGCTGGGGGAGGGCGACCATGCTCTGCGCCTGCTGCGCCGGCAGCTGCAGCCCGTGGAGGCGGGCACCGCCTGCAACCTGAACCACGGCGGGAGCTACATCAGCCTCCTGGATGCCCACCCGCCCTTCCAGATCGACGGCAATTTCGGCGCCTGCGCGGCCATCGGCCAGATGCTCCTGCAGGAAAGGGACGGCTGGATCGTGCTCCTGCCCGCCCTGCCGGGCGCCTGGACGTCCGGCAGCGTCCGCGGCCTGCGCGCGCC
>CACXEB010000127.1 GCA_902766515.1 uncultured Eubacteriales bacterium | reverse complement strand
TCGACGATCCGACCCGCGGCAGCACGCTGACCGTGCACTATTATGACAGCACGGACGGCGTCTGCCGCACCGCCTTCGCCAGCGTCAGCGGCCAGCAGCACGAATGCCGGCAGCACAGCTGCGAGGCCGCCTGGAAATTCATCTCGCAGTTCCGTCGGTGACCGGCGCAAAGGTGCCCCGGCCCATATAGATTTCGTGCGGATACCAGAAGTACAGGAATTCGCCCGTCCGCAGGAGGGGCGCCTCCTGCCGGGCGGACGCCGGCCAGGGATCATAGCCGGGGGACCGATACGGCCGCGGCGTCCGCAGGAGGACCCTGAGCTGCGATTCCGCGTGCACCCAGTCCTCCGCTTCGGCGTCGGATGGGGAGGTCACGGCCGCGATCATGTGCATCCCGTATCTTTCACCGAAGCGGCGGAGCACCGCGGTCATGGTGCGGAAGGTTTCCCTGTCCCGGTCTGACAGCCGGCGGGGATCATAGGTGTCAAAGAAGTAAAAGACCCGCTTCCACAGGAGGGTCTTCCAGCTGACCCATCGCGCGGAGGGCCGCGGGGAGGTGATTGTCTCCAGCAGCTGCTCCCTGCGGCGGAGCTCCGCCTTCATCCGGCGGAGGATATCCGACGGATCCGATGAGACATACAGGCCGGGCTCGAGGCCCGCGTCCGCGCCCCGGTACTTGTCCCCGTCCGCGAGCAGGTCCCAGCCGGCCCCCGCGCCGTCGTACACGCAGAAATCGAACGCGGAACCGTAGCGCACGGCGATCCCGTCCAGGATATTCCGGCAGAAGGCCGTTTTGCCCGAGCCGGCGCAGCCCATGATCCAGCCGCATCCGATCCTGTTGAAATCGCATACGATGTCCTCGCCGGATTCGTCCTTCCCGAGCGAAACGTCCAGCGCGAAGTCCGGCATTACCTCCTGGCAGGCGGCGGGAATGACGGCCTCGCGGGGGACCTGCCGGTCCATCAGCAGCCAGCCGTTCTGCGGATCGATTATCAGGAATTCGATGCCGAGGACCCCGTACGCCCGCTCCTCGTCCTCGGGGTAATAGGCCCGCATGTCCAGCGGGGAAGCGGTTTCGCCGGGGCCGTATCCGAGGTCGGCCGGGCGGAAGAGCGCGTACAGGTCCGTAAAGGACGCGCAGCTGTGCAGCGCGAGCACGCGGACCGGGATCGTCTCCTCCCGCTGATCGGTGCAGGAAAAGATGATCACGTCGCCCACGCGCAGCTTCCTGCGCTTGCCGTCGTTCAGGCGCATTTCGATGCTCTTCTGCCCGCGCCGGATGCTTTCAAAGGGCTCCGGCTGGAGCCGCATGCGGTGGACTGTGCTTCCGGGGTACATGGCGGTTCACCTCATTCACAGTAAAATGGCTGCTCATCCTCCAGGCGCAGCAGCATGGGGGAGCGGCCGCGGCCCGCGCCGGTATCAATATCGATCCAGGTCTCCGTCCGTAGCATCCGGCCCGCGTACGCTTCCCCGTAAACATCCGTCGGCGTATGCCCGAACACGGTGACGGTGCTGCGGAAATACCGGTCGCCGATGCGCGGGCGGTTCCACAGAAAATCATCCGGCGCGTAGTCCGACAGCCGCCGGTCCGGTGCGAAGTGTCCGAGGCCGGAATGCGTCAGCAGGTACCGCCGGCCGGGAACCTCCGCCACTTCATACAATGGCGCCTCGTCCAGGTAGGCCAGGATCCCGCGGGCCGTGTCCGCGTCCTCGTGAAACAGGGCCCGCAGCGCCGCCAGCGTGGGCTCCGCGCCGTTCATCATCCAGTTGGACAGGAGCGCCATCTTTTCCGCGTCCAGTCGCGCCAGGCTGTCGTCCGTGACGGCGTCGAACAGGAAGCGGCAGGACAGCAGCATCGCCTCGTGGTTGCCGAGGATCATGCGGACGTTCACCTGCTGGAGCATCCATCGCAGCATGCCGATGCCGCCGTCCCCGTTCCGGTCGACCACATCGCCCAGGACGATCAGGTCGTCCGATCCGCAAAATCCCGCCCGGTCCAGCAAGCGCAGGAAATCCGTCAGCGGATAGCCGTGCGTGTCTGAGGTCACATAGGTCATGGCGGCGTTCCTCCCTTACACAGGATGGTTGCAATGACTTTGATTATAACACGGTCCGCAACATCGGAAAAGATAAAATCCGACTTGCGGGCTGCGGAAAGGAGCGGATGTGCTTTGGATCGTCGTTCGCCTTTGTATGATCCTGCCCTTTCGGTCCGGGAGCGCGCGGAATACCTGCTCGCCCAGCTGACCATTGAGGAGAAGTTCACCTGCTTTTCCCTCCGGATCCGCCTGGACCGGCTGAACATCGCCGCCTCCACCTGCGGCGGGGAGGGCGCGCACGGCGTACAGGCGCGGGCGGGGCAGCGGGAGCTCTACCCACCGACGCCGACGACCTCCTTTCCCCAGCCGATCGGCATGGCGGCCACCTTCGACCGGGACCTGATCCGGGCGGCCGGCGACGTCATGGGGAAGGAATCCCGCGCCTTTGCCAACGCGGTCAGCAAGGGCGGCCACTGCCGCCTGTGCCCCACGGTCGATCTGTGCCGCGATCCCCGGTGGGGCCGGACCGAGGAAGGCTACGGCGAGGACCCGTACCTCACCGGCAAGATGGCTTCCGCGTACATCCTCGGGATGCAGGACGAGCACAACTATGACGGGATGCCGTTGGCCCCCGGCGGGCGCGGCGACCGCATCCGGACCGGCGCGGTGCTGAAGCACTTCTACGCGAACAACCAGGAATACCGGCGCTGTTACGACAGCTTTGAGATCAGCGACAAGGTCAGGTATGACTACGAGCTGGAGCCCTACCGCTACTGCGCGCTCGAGGGGCACGCCGAAGGAGTCATGACCGCCTATAACGCGATCAACGGTGTGCCGGCCATGCTGAACCATGAGGTCCGGGACCTGCTGAAGGACAAGTGGGGGATCCGCTACGCGATGACGGACGGCGGTGATTTCCTGCAGACCGTGCTTTTCCACCGGTATTTCGCGACGCACGCGGAAACCTTCGCCGAGGGTGTCCGGGCGGGCGTGGACGCGATGCTGGACAATCCCATGGAGGTGACCAAAGCGGCGCGGGAGGCCTTCGAGCGGGGCCTCATCACGGAGGCGGAGATGGACAGGTCCATCCTCTGCACCATTTCGGAGCTGATCCGGCAGGGCTGGTTCGATCCGGAGGATCCATACGCGGACCTGGACATGGCGGACGTGGGGACCGATGAGGCGAAGCGGATCTCGCTGAAGATGAGCAAGGCATCGGTCGTCCTGCTGAAGAATGAAGGCGGATTCCTGCCCTTCGGCAAGGAGGACGATATCGCCCTGGTCGGCCCGGCGGCGGACCGCTGGTATATGGACTGGTACGGCGGGAAGCCGCTGTACAGGGTGACGCTCAGGGCGGGCCTGGAGAAGCGGATGCGCCGCGCGGTGCCCTGCGACAGCGGCCTGAACCTGGTGCGCTTCAGGGTCGGCGACCGGTACCTGGGCGGCAGCCGTCCCGCGGCGCAGCACGGCGGTCCGGCGGAGCTGGTGGTCGTGGACCGGGCGGAGGACGCGGTGGTCTTTGAGCAGACCAACTGGGGCGCCGGCAGCAATTTCCTGTACGCCCCGGCCTACCGCAAGTACCTGACGGCGGGTCCGGACGGGACGGTCAGCCTGGCCTCTGACGAGCCCTTCTCCTGGCAGGTCCTGGAGAGTTTCACGATCGGGACGGCGGACGCTGTCCGCCTGCCGGACCCGAAAAACGCCAACAGCGTCGAGCTGTCCCGGTACTGGAACGACGAAGCGGGCGATGTCCGCCTCTACTGCTTCGGCAACCGGAACGTGTATGTGGAGGGCGGGAAGCTGAAAACAGACCCGCTGGTCCGCAGAAAAGCCGAGAGCAGCACCAAGGAGGGCGGCAATGATGTGACCGCGTGGGCCGGCTCCGAAAAGGAAGCGGCGGTGCTGACGGCTGAAATCGTTTCCGACGGCATCGCGCGGGCCGCTGCCCTCGCCCGGAAGGCGGACAGGGTGATCGTCGCCCTGGGCTGCCATCCCATGGTCAACGCCCGGGAGGAGATCGACCGGAACACCATCGGGATGATCCCGACGCAGGAGAAGCTGGTGGAGGCGGTCTTGGAGGCGAACCCGCGCGCGGCGGTGGTGCTGATGACCAATTATCCGTACGCGATCGGCTGGATGCAGGCGCATGTCCCTGCCATCCTGACCTGCGCGACCGGTTCGCAGGATCTCGGCCACGGGCTGGCGGCGGCCATCTTCGGGGAGACCGATCCGGCGGGACGCCTCCCGATGACCTGGTACCGGAGCGATGAGGACCTGCCGCCCATGGCGGACTACGATCTGATCCGCCGCCCGAGGACGTACCGGTATTTCACCGGTCCGGTCCTGTATCCGTTCGGATACGGCCTGTCCTATACCCGGTTTGAATACGGCGGGCTGCGGGCCGAAAAACACGGCGGCGGGCTGAAGGTGACGGTGGAGGTCAGAAACGCCGGCCCGGTCGCGGGCGACGAGGTGGCGCAGCTGTACATCCGGCGCGTGTCTGCCGCCCGGACGGTCCACCCGGTCCGCAGGCTGATCGGGTTCGAACGCCTGCATGGCCTGCAGCCCGGCGAAACCCGGCGGGCCGAATTCACCGTGACCCCCTGCGACCTGGAGATCTATATCGAATCGGAGGGGAAAAAGCTGGTCGAGCCGGGAG
>CACXEB010000126.1 GCA_902766515.1 uncultured Eubacteriales bacterium | reverse complement strand
TCGTCCGTCAGGTCCATGCTCTGCTTCTGCTTTGCCACCGGTTGCTCACCTTCCTCCTCTGGCGGTCACGCTTCGTCCGGGGGATACACGGGATACGGCAGGGCCTCCACCTCGTCAGGCACCGGGCCGAACCGCCCGATGGCGCCGGTAAAATCATTCTCCACCGCGCCGTCCGGCCCAAAGCCGAAGACCCGGCCGGTATAGCGGACGCGGTGCGCGTTCAGGAGGATCAGCAGCTGGTTGCCGCCCTGGCCGGGCAGCAGGCGGTTGATGTTCCGCTCCGTAACCGAATACAGGTAAAAGCCGTCCCGCAGCTTGACGTACCAGGCCGGCTCCTCGTACACGGGATAGATGCCCCGGCGCTCCGCAAAGCGTTGGTAACGGGTCTTCGCCGCCTCGTCCGCGCCCGGGGCCAGCACCTTCTCCGCCATGCCCAGGCGGAAGTAATCCTTCCCGCAGTAGCAGTGCATGACCTCGTCGTTGGGATTGTAGCGCCAGATGATGCGCTTGCCCACCAGGTCCTCCGTATACCGGTGCCGCCGGTCGGTCAGGGGCTCGTTGGGCACTTTCTGGGCGCCGAACAGCACGGTGTGCTCCACGAGGCGGGGCCGGTCCTCCCGCGCCCCCAGCACCGCCCGCACGCAGGTCACCAGCCGCGTGTCCTCGTCCCAGACCAGCGTGATATGGGTCAGCGGGCTGCTGCCGGAAAGCAGGAATTTGATCATGAACAGGCGCTCGTCCGCCTTGACGGCCTCGTAGGTCTCCCACCGCAGCGGCTGGCCCGGATGGCCCCACAGCAGGTTTTCGCCGTCCAGGAAGCGCAGGATCACCGGCGCCTCCCCATCCAAATGGACCGCCAGCGTGCGGCCCGCCAGCTCCAGGGTCAGCGGTCCGCGGTACTGCCGCATGCCGCCCGGCGAGGGCCGGGGCGAGACGGGGTTGAAGATGTCCCTGCCGATGATATGCTCCTTGTAGCTCATCTCCCCGCCTCCCTTCAAAAGATCCTGTACGGGCTCGGCATATTGTCGATCAGGTCCGGCGTCTGGTGGAACGCGCCGAAAGCGGAGAACACGAAGTTCTGCGGCGCGTAGTGATTGTCATAGTCGCTGGCGAAGCAGCGGCCCACGTCGTGGATCCGGTTGGTGTCCATCACCATGATGAGGCTGTTGCCGCACAGGGTCGGATCGGTCCGGCACTCCGTCTCCTCGATAAAGCCGAAGAAGTACACGTCCTCCCGGATCTTGACATAGAACGCGGGGATCTCGAACAGGTGGTTCCTGCGCCGCTCGTACTCCGCGTCGCGTGCGGCGATCTGCTCCGGCGTGGCGTCCGGCGGCAGCGGCGCGGGCTGCCCGATCGGCACCCGCAGGTAATGCTCGGTGATGAAGGCATGGGTGATGCCGAAGTTGGACGAATAGCGCCAGAAGATGTTTTTGCCCACCAGGTCCGGCGTGAAGGCATGCCGCATGGGGTTGAGCGGCCGGCCCGGCATTTTGATCGCGCCGAAGAGGATGTCATGGGTCACCAGCCAGGGCGCGGTCTTCACCTCCCCGATCCGGGCGTGGACCGCCGTGACCAGGTCCGCCTTCAGGTCCAGCACCACCGTCAGGCAGTGCCGCAGCGGCGTCCCGTACACCTCCCAGTTGACGAAATAGGTCTCGTCGTCCAGCTTCAGGCATTCGTATGTGTCCCAGCGCATCGCCCGCCCCTGCTCGCCCCAGGCGAGCATCTCCCCGGACAGGAAGTGCAGGGCGTAGCGGCAGCCGTTGTCCATCACCAGCTGGTACGCGCGGCCCGCCAGCTCATAACACAGCGGCTCCCGGTACTGCTCCAGCCCGTTCCAGGGCGCCTCAGGCAGGAAGGGATTCGGGTAACGGATCTCAGGGCCCGGCATAATACGCCTCCTTCTTTGGATGTCTGCGGGGGGAGCCGCGTCCCACCGCAGGTCTGATGGAGCTGTGGATCATGATCCGGTCACGCACAGGCCGATGCTGTCCTCCTTGGTCACGCCGTCCAGCGTGAGCCGGGCGGTGATCCGGACCGCGCCGGGCTTCAGGGCGACGACCCTGCCGCCCTCTGTGCGGACGACGGTCTCGTCGCTGGATACGAAGGCAAAGGGCAGGGCGGACGCGTCGAGGTGCGAGGCGTCCATGCGGGTGGCCGTCACGGCCAGGGCCGCCGTTTCGCCGGGCGCGAAGAGGGATTTGGCGCAGCGGACGGTGACCGCGGACAGGGGCGCCCGCCATTCGCCGCCGATGGTCACGCGCGCCGCCGGGCCGCCAGATTTGTCCGCGCTGCTTTCGCCGATCCAGAAGGCGTATTCCCCCGCCTCCACTTCAAACCGCTGCTTCCAGCTGTTCCAGTACTTGAGCTCGCACGCGGGCACGCGGAAGGTGACCGTCCGGGTCTCGCCGGGGGCCAGAAGGACCTTGGTAAAGCCGACCAGCTGCCTGAGCGGCTTGTTGTCATACAGGCCCAGCTTGCGGAAGTACAGCTGCGGCACCGCGGCGCCGGCGCAGCCGCCGGTATTCGTCACGTCACAGGTCACCGTCAGGGTGTCGTTGGCGTCGCAGGTGTCCCGGTCCAGCCGGAAGCCCGTGTATTCAAACGTGGTATAGGACAGGCCGTAGCCGAAGGGGAAGCGCACGTCCCCCAGGTAATACAGGTAGGTGCGGCCGCGCTCGGTCGCGGTGTCGAAGGGGCGGACGCCGTATTCCCGGATGTGGGGCAGGTCGGTGTCGCTGAAGAACCAGGTCTCGGACAGGTGGCCGCTGGGGCTGGCCTGGCCGAAGAGCACGTCGGCGATCGCCGCGCCCTGGGATTCGCCGGCATAGGTGGCGCAGAGCAGCGCTGGCACCCGGTCCATGAAATCGCCGGTGATGGGGCCGGAGACCACGCATACCACCACGGTGCGGGGATTGGCCGCCAGCAGCGCCTTGATTTTCTCATTCTGGCCGTAGGGCAGGTCGAGGGTCAGCCGGTCCGCCCCCTCGCGCGTGACGCTGGGATCGGTCCCGGCCACGATGATGACCAGGTCGGCCTCCCGGGCGCTGGCCAGGGCGCTCTCCATCAGCTCCTCGTCCGTCTTGCCGAGGAAGGGATCCGTCACCGGGTGGCGGGGCAGCACCTCCGGCCGCTTCATGAACTCCATGAAGGGGGCAAACTTGCTGTGGCGGAATTCCCGCTCGTCCTCGGGCACCCGGTTTTTCAGGTACTCCTCCGGCGTCATGCCCGCGTCCTCCGCGCACCGGATCAGCACCGGGGTGGGATCCGGCCGGCGGAACTCCCGCCTGGCCATGTTCCAGCCCTTCTGGTAGTCCACCGTGACGCCGGCCTTTTCCGCCGCTTCGAGGATGCCCTGGAGCGGCGGCACGGAGACCCGCGTATCACAGTCGCTGTGCGGGTTCCCGCCGATGGAATAGCTGCCGAACTGCCGGTAGATGGCGTTCGGGCCGACGACGGTGATGCGCCGCACGTCCTTGCCGACGGGCAGCAGGCCGCCCTCGTTTTTGAGCAGGGTCAGCGATTCCAGCGCGGCCTGCCGGGCCAGCGCCCCCGCCTCGTCCGTGCAGAGGTCCTTTTCCCCGTACTGCGCGAACGGCCGCGGATTGTCGAACTCGCCCAGGCGGAAGCGGGCGGTAAAGATGCGGACCAGGGAGCGATCGAGGTCCTCCTCCGTCACCAGGCCCTGCCGCACCGCCTTCATCAGGTACAGGTCATGCTCCACGCCCGTGCAGATGTCCGTGCCGGCCTTCAGGCAGAGCGCGGAGGCCTCAGGCATGGTCTTGGCATAGAAATGGCCGCGGAGCATGCCGAACATCAGCGAGGTGTTCGGGCCCACGTCGCCCACCGCGCCGTCATCCGACACGATGTAGCCCTTGAAGCCCCATTCCTCCCGCAGGATCTCGCGGATCAGGTGCTGGTTGGCCGAGGACGGGACGCCGCCGATGCGGTTGTAGGAGGTCATGATGGAGTACGCGCCGCCCTCGCGCACGCAGCGCTCGAACACGGGCAGGTAGTACTCGCGCAGCGTCGCCTCGTCCATGTCGGACGAGCCGTTGCAGCGGTTGTATTCCGAGTTGTTGGCGGCGAAATGCTTGGGCGTGGAGACCGCCTTCAGGTAGACGGGGTCGTCGCCCTGCAGGCCGCGGACGTAGGCGGCGGCCAGCTTGCCCGCCAGGTACGGGTCCTCGCCGAAGTTTTCATCGTTGCGGCCCCAGCGCGGATCGCGGCCCATGTTGACCGTGGGGCACCAGTAGTCCAGCTCCTTGCCGATCGTGTTGCGCAGGGCGCGGATCTCGTCGGAGATGACGGCCGTCACTTTCCCGATCAGCTCCTCGTTCCAGGTCTGGCTCATCGCCAGGCAGGTGGGGAAGCAGGTCGCCTGTTTGAACTCCTGCACCACCGCGGGCGTCACGCCATGGGACGCCTCGTTCCACCAGTTCCAGGCGCGGATGTTCAGCCGGGGGATCGCCGGGGCGTCGTGGGAAAGCTGCAGGGCTTTCTCCTCCAGGGTCAGCCGGCTGACCAGGTCAGCGGCGCGGGCCTCAAAGGGCAGGGTGGCATCTTCGTAGCGCAGCATGGTGTCCCATCTCCTTTAATGAAATTCATGTCAGAATCATGTGCCGTCGGTCGCGGAAAAATCCGAAACGTTTCCAGTTTTGCATTACTATAGCACATCTGATGTCTTTCGTGGGCGAAATTTGCATAAATTTTGATCAATCTAAACTATTGAATATGATCCTGCCCGACTCCGGTATGATCAAAACAAATGAATAACCATGGACAGCCGTCCCGAAAAGGGATGGATATTCCCATATCCGCCATTCGCGTGTATAATGGCAGTAACAGAAAGCGTAACGTATCCGGTACGCGGAGATCCGTCGGAAGGATGCTCCGGGATCCATCATTGTCTGTCAGAGATCAAAGGAGGTTGCCATGAACACACAGCCCCTGCGCATGTGGTACACCCGGCCCGCGGACGCCTGGTGCGACGCCCTGCCCCTGGGCAACGGGCGGCTCGGCGCCATGGTGTACGGCCACACGAAGGTCGAGCGGATCCAGCTGAACGAGGACAGCCTGTGGTACGGGAAGGCGATGGAGCGGGACAATCCCCGGCTCCGGGACGCCCTGCCCGACATCCGCCGGCACGTCTTCGCCGGCGAGATCCGGGAAGCCGAGGACCTGATCCAGCGCTATATGCTCGGCGCGCCCTATTCGATGCGCCATTACGAATCCCTGGGCGA
>CACXEB010000125.1 GCA_902766515.1 uncultured Eubacteriales bacterium | reverse complement strand
GGCGTTTGAAGGCGTCGTGATCGCGAAGCGCAACGGCTCCAGCCGGGAGACCTTTACCGTGCGCCGCGTATCCTATGGTATCGGTGTGGAACGTACTTTCCCGCTGCATTCCCCGCGTGTGGATTCCATCAAGATCATCCGCCGCGGCAAGGTTCGCCGGGCAAAGCTTTACTATCTGCGCAACCTGCAGGGCAAGGCCGCCAAGATCAAGGAAGCCGACCGCCGCTGAGGGCTGTGTACCGGAAAAAGGCTGCGTAAGCAGTCTTTTTCCTTTTCAGGGGGAAATATGCTGAAAGTCACATTGCTGGGGACCGGCGGCATGATGCCGCTCCATGATCGGGCGCTGACCAGCCTGTACGTGGCCTGGGAGGGCCATGCCGTGCTGATCGACTGCGGAGAGGGCACGCAGGTGCAGCTTCGCGCGTCGGGCCTGTCCTTCAAAGCGATTGACCTGATGCTGCTGACGCATTACCACGCGGACCACGTCAGCGGGCTGCCGGGACTGCTGCTGTCCATGGGCAATTCGGGCCGCGAAGCGCCCCTTGTCATCGCGGGCCCGCCCGGGCTGGAGCGCGTGGTGGACGGCCTGCGGGTCATCGCGCCGGAGCTGCCGTTCGCGCTGGAATACCGGCCGCTTCCCGTACAGGCGCAGACGGAATTCACGCTGCATGGGCTCATGGTGACGGCCTTCCCGCTGGCCCACAGCATCCCCTGCCTGGGCTACCGGCTGCACCTGCCGCGGGTGGGTCTCTTCGATCCGGCGCTGGCCCGGCGCAACGGCGTGCCGCTCCGGCTGTGGAGCGTGCTGCAGAAGCAGCCGCAGGCCGAGTGGGAGGGCAGGACATTCGACCGCTCCATGGTCATGGGCCCGCCCCGCCGGGGCCTGACCGTGGTCTACGCGACCGATACGAAGCCGCTGCCCGTGATCGCCGATATGGCGCGGGAGGCGGACCTGCTGATCGCCGAGGGTATGTACGGCGATCCGGCCAAGGAGGATGCCGCGCGGGAGAAGGGGCACATGATGATGCGCGAGGCGGCGCAGCTGGCGGAGGACGCCCATGTCCGCCGCGCCTGGCTCACCCATTTCAGCCCCGCCATGCCCGATCCCGAAACCTGGCTGCCGGACGCGCAGGCGCTTTGCCCGGTGATCGAGCTGGGGGAGGAAGGCAAACAGCTGGATCTGCAATTTGACCCTTGACAGGATGGCTGAAATGCGCTAAAATACCTTTCGGCTCTGAGGAGCTGTGCCGCAGACAGCAGGCGCGCGCAAGCGCTTAAACATGCCCGCCGAGGTAACAGAGGTCATTTGACGCGTTTCCCGCGTTTTCAGGATCCCTGTGCCGGGTGCACAGGGATCCTTAAATTTCAGCCGGGATGAGGTGAAACGAATGAGTAAGAATCTGGAGATCAAAAAGCAGGTCGTGAGCGACATCACCGAGAAGTTCAAGAACGCGCAGAGCGTCGTGGCAGTGCACTACAGCGGCCTGACCGTCGAGGAAGTCACCGGTCTGCGCGCGCAGTGCCGTGAGGCAGGCGTGGATTACTGCGTGCTCAAGAACACGCTGGTCCGCCGCGCGCTGGACGACATGGGCATCCACGGATGGGATGACGTGCTGGAAGGCCCGACCGCGTATGCGTTCGGCACCAAGGACGCCGTTGCGCCCGCCAAGGTGCTGTGCGATTTCATCGACAAGGCAAAGAACGACCATATGTCCGTGAAGATCGGCCTGATGGGCGAGGAAGTCATGGACGTGAACGCCGTCAAGGCGCTGGCCGCGCTGCCGAGCCGCGAAGTCCTGCTGGCCCGCCTGGTCGGCAGCCTGAATTCTTCGATCGCCAAGCTGGTGTATGTGCTGGACGCCATCCGCAAGCAGCAGGCGGGCGAGGAAGCCTGATCCATTATCATTAAGCAGAATTATTATGGGAGGATATCATCCATGACGCATGAGGAATTTATCAGCGCGATCGAATCGATGACCGTCATCGAGCTTAACGATCTCGTCAAGGCTCTCGAAGAGAAGTTCGGCGTTTCCGCCGCTGCCCCCGTGGCTGTTGCCGGTGCTGCCGGTGCCGCCGCCGCTGCCGCCCCCGCTGAGGAGCAGACCGAATTCGACGTCATCCTGAAGGATGCCGGCTCCGAAAAGATCAAGGTCATCAAGGCTGTCCGTGAGTACGTCTCCGGC
>CACXEB010000124.1 GCA_902766515.1 uncultured Eubacteriales bacterium | reverse complement strand
GCTGCCGCGGGAGCGGCCTCCCTGGGCGCGGGCGCAGCGGGACGCTTTTCTTCCCGCTTTTCGGGCGCCGGTTCCGCTGCGGCTGCCGCCGGCTTTTCGGCCGCGGGCTTCTCCGCCGCGGGCTTTTCGGCCTCCGGCTTCGCCGGTTCTGGCTTCGGCGCTTCCGGCGCTTTCTCGGGCGCCGGGGCGGGCTTCACCTCAGGCTGTGCGGCCGCTTCGGGCGCCCGCTGGACTTCCGGCGCTGCGGGCGTATCCGTCTCGGGGATGTCCACGTCGTCATCCGGCATGACCCACGCTTTCGTGTGCTGACTGACCAGCGCCTGCTGCTCCTCGATTTTTTTCTTTTCCTGCGCCTCGGCTTCCTGCTTCAGGAAAGCACTGCGCTTTTTCTGAAGAGACTGCAGCACCATATCCAGATTCTTCCGGACACGGGACGATTCGTTCAGGATCTTCCCTGCGCTCGCCTTCAGTTCCTCGGTAATCTCGGCCAAATTCAACTTTGTCGCCATGAGACGTCTTGCACCCCCGCGCTTCGCGCTACAAAAATAATTACTCTCAAGCCTCTTCGGCTGTTTTGAACCACAGGATCAGCTGGTCTGCCAGCGTCCCCTTCCTGACGGCCGCCGTCATTTTCCCGGATTGGCCGGTCGCTGCGTCCAGCAGCGATTCCGGCACGGTACATACCGGCGTGTCCGTCTGCTGCGCCGCATCGCGCAGCCGTTTCTGCGTGTTCGGAGCGGCCGCCGCGTCCAGCAGGACGATCCCGCACGCGCCGCTTTTGATCTGCCTGAGCACGGTATCCGTCCCCAGGCTCAGCAGGCCCGCCCGGCGGCTCAGGCCGATCAGGCCGCGGAGTCTGTCCTCATTGCCCCGCACTGCCCTCAGCCTCCCGCACGGATTGTTCCAGGGCCTCATAGGCCGCCGCGTCGATGGGACATTCCAGCACGCGCTCCAGCTGCCGCTGTTTCCGTGCCCGGCCCAGACAGGCTGACGCGGGACAGATGTACGCCCCGCGGCCGGATTTCTTGCCGGTCAGGTCCACCAGGATGCTGCCCTCCGGCGTGCGGACCACACGCAGCAGTTCCTTCTTGGGTTTCATTTCACGGCATCCCACGCACATGCGCATCGGGATTTTTCTGGGTTTGATCACGTCTGCCCGCCGCCTCCCGCATCAGAGAATCTCGTCGTCGTCCGGCATCGGCTGGCTGTAATCCTCGTAGTCATCGGAGATCACCGTTCCCTGGACCTCCGGCATCGGCGCATTCGCCTGCTGGAGCTGCATCAGCTCCGCCACCTGGGTCTGGGACTTGATATCGATTTTCCAGGTCGTCAGCTTGGCCGCCAGCCGCGCGTTCTGGCCTTCCTTGCCGATCGCCAGCGACAGCTGGGAATCCGGCACCACCACGCGGCAGATCTTTTCCTCCTCGGAGATGAACACGGAGATGACGTGCGCCGGATTCAGCGCGTTGGCCACAAATTCAGCCGGGTCCGCGGACCATTTGATGATGTCGATCTTCTCGTTTTTGAGCTCCTGCACGACCTTGTCCACGCGGCTGCCCCGGGGACCGACGCACGCGCCGACCGGATCGATGCTCGGATCAGTGGAATGCACGGCCATCTTGGTCCGGCTGCCCGCCTCGCGCGCGATCGACTTGATCTGCACGACGCCGCTGGCGATCTCCGGCACTTCCATTTCAAACAGCCGCTTGACCAGACCGATGTGCGAGCGGGACACGCGCACCATCGCCTGCACGCCGACGCGGCCGGGCTTGGGCACCTGCAGCACGTACACCTTCAGGTGGTCGCCCTCGTGATATTCCTCGTTGGGCATGAAGTCCGCGGCGTCCATGATGCCCTGGGTGCGGCCCACTTCGAACTGGACCTGGCGGGTGTCGGCCTTGAGGACGATGCCCGTCATGATCTCGTTTTCTTTTTCGCTCATTTCATCGTAGATCTTGCCGTGCTCCGCCTCGCGCAGCCGCTGCATGATGACCTGCTTGGCCGTCTGCGCCGCCACGCGGCCGAAATCGTTCGGCGTCACGTCGACTTCCACGATATCGCCCATCTCGCAGTTGGGGCTGATCTTCTGGGCTTCCTCCAGGGAGATCTGGTTGCTCTCGTCCTCGATCTCCTCGGAAACGATCTTCCTGGCGAAGATCTGAATGCCGTACTGGCGGGTCAGGCTGACCGCCAGATTCAGCGGCGCCGTTCCCTTCTTGATGCTCTTGCGGTAAGCCGCCTTGCAGGCTTCCTCAATCGCCCCGATGATCAGGTCCTCGCTGATATCCTTCTCCCGC
Organism: uncultured Eubacteriales bacterium; assembly: GCA_902766515.1. The sequence continues at coordinate 1,261 of CACXEB010000124.1, read as the reverse complement.
GCCAGCGTTACCACGCTGTCAAGAATGTCCGCCTTGCTGGACGCCGGCTGCATGCCTTTCTTCAATGCCATTTCTCCGTCTCCTCTTTCCGCTATTCTTCGGGCAGTTCGTCCGAATCGATCACGATGTCCTCCGTCTCTTCATCCAGGACGCTCAAATCCGGCACCAGGCGCACCAGCGCCACCGCTTTCCGCGGAAACGCCCGCGTCCCGCCGCCGTCCTCCGCCAGGGTGACCTGCTCGCCGTCCATGGCCTGCAGGATGCCCTCAAACTGCTTGCAGCCGTCCTCCGGCCGGTACAGCCGCACGCTCACGCGCTGGCCCAGGGCCCTGCGGATGTCCCGCTCGGTGCGGACCGGCCGGTCCAGGCCCGGGGAGCAGACCTCCATGAAGTCGTAGTCGATGGCCTCCGCCCTGGGCTGCACCGCCCGGTGGAACCGCTCGCAGTCATCCAGCGAAAGGCCGCCTTCCTTGTCCACGTAAAACCGCAGATACCTGCCCTGCGGCTCCTTCTCGATCAGGACCTCGCAGAATTCCAGGCCCATGTCCGCGGCCGTCTGTTCACAGAACGGCCGCAGCGCTTCCAGGCTCAGCTGTTTCTTTGCCATACTTGCCCCTGAACAACAAAAAGCGGGTGAAAGCTGCCGTACAGGAAATGGACATGGTATCCCCATGCGTCTTTCCTTTGAGCAGTACCCACTTTTCGTTAAAACCCTCTTTCGTCACGGTTGATGAAACACAGCAACAGGAGGATTATAGCATAGTCTTGCTCGGATGACAAGAATTATTTTTTGCGTTCCCGGCGCAGATAGCTCGGTACGCCGAGGTCATCTTTCTCGTTGGCGGCCGGCTGCACCTGCGGCTGCTCCACCTGCGGGGCAGGCGCGCTGTACTGGGGCTGGAACGGCTGGTAGGGCTGCGAGAAAGTCGGCTGCGGCGCGGCGCTATAGGGCTGGTAGCCCGGCACCGGCGCCGGCGCGGCCGGCCTGGCCGCGGAATACTGCACCGGCTCGGAGTCATAGGTCGCCGGGGCGGGCGCGTCATAGACCGGGGCTTCCGGCACGGGGGTTTCCACCCGCGCGCGGCTCTCGTACGGATTATAGGAAGGGATCGCGGCGCCGTAGGGTGTCGCCTGGGGCCGGGCCTTCTTCTTGGTCTCGCGGGCCGGGAAGGGTGTCTTCTCAAAGCCGGTGGCGATGACCGTGATGCGCACCTCGTCCTTGAGCTCCGGATCCACGCCGGCGCCGAAGATGATGTTGGCG
>CACXEB010000123.1 GCA_902766515.1 uncultured Eubacteriales bacterium | reverse complement strand
TCGTTTTCCGTCAGCTTGCCGGCATCAAACGCTATGGGCCAGGTGGCGGTCACGGTGTCGGGATAGACATCACAGATCACGGGCGTTTCCGCATCAGAGGTCCAAACAGGCTCGCTGTTCAGGATCAGGCTGCCTCCCTCGGTCAGGAAAGTGCGGCCGAAGGAATAGAAATCCGTGCGCACGATGGCATCGGCCAGGGGCAGGCCGTTGTACCTGATGCCGCTCACGCCGATGCGGAAATCATAGTGGCCGTTTCCGTCGCCGCCCTGGGGAGAGAAATTGCCGCCGATATTGCCCATGGTGTAATCGGCTTTGCCTTCCGTCCAGGTATCCGCCAGGGTGCCTTCTTCGAACTTCACTTCATACAGTTTGTAGCCGTCGCCGGGCAGCAAAGCAATCTGCGCCGCAGAGGAATCGATCCTGCCGTCGTCGATGCCGTCCATGGAGAGCACAATCTGCACAGTGCCGTTGGTGACTTCCATTTCCCGGCCGGCATTGGCGGTCAGTTTGCCCTCCACGGATACCCGGGGGATCACCACCCGGCCCACGGATTCTTTGCTGTCCTGATACTGGCCATGATTGCCGCCGCACACCCAGAGGGTGGATTTGCCGGTGGGCAGCACATACAGGTCATAACCGCCGTTGGCCGTGAAGCCGGAGATCGCAGCCGCGTCGATGGTCACTTCCAGAGCGACCGCCACTTCATTCTCCTCGTTTTCCACCGGGCAATAGACCAGCTTTGCGGAAGCAATGCCTTCGGCATCCGCGAAAGCCGGTGTCCCGTCTTCCTTGACCAGCCAGGCGGTAACATCGGTGTTGTCGGTGATGTTCCACATCCAGCCCGCCTTGGCATCCAGTTTCAGCACCACGGGCTCCGCGGCGCTGATTTCAATGGGCGCGCTGACGGCGTAATACTGGTTTTCCGCCACCGCCGCGCCGCACACCAGGCACAGAAGCACTGTCATCAGAGCAAACCATTTCCACTGTTTCATGAGAATCCTCCTTTTGGCATTCGCCTGTTTGACGGGCTGCGTTGGATATTCCTTCGCCTGCGCGCGGTGCTCTCACTCAACCCTGTCTGTTATCTGCATTATATGAATCACACCTCGGCGCAATCAAATCGTTTTTATGGCTGATTATTGCACTTTACGGGACAATCCCCGTCGAATCCGGTTTGCTTCTTATATAGTTGAGCATTTATAATGGCTTCGTCATCAGAATGACGCAGCTTTGATCGCAGACGGAGGAATATGCCATGCCCATCGGAGTGATTTGCAACGTATCAGCGGTGGCCCTGGGCGGTGTGATTGGCGCTGCAGGCGGCAAAAAGCTGTCGGAAGAATTCAGGCAGAAGCTGAACCTGGTCTTCGGCATCTGCTCCATGGGGATCGGCATTTCCTCCATCATCCTCATGCAGAACATGCCCGCCGTGATCCTGGCGCTGATCCTGGGCACCCTCGCCGGCATCGCGACACGCCTGGGACAGCGCATCGAAACCGGCGGAAAGAAGCTGGCAAAGCTGATTCCCGGTCAAGGGGATACCGACAGCGCTTTGCTGGTCACGGCCATCGTGCTGTTCTGCACCAGCGGCACAGGCATTTATGGCGCCATCGTGTCCGGCATGAGCGGCGATCACAGCATCCTGATCGCCAAATCTATCCTGGATCTTTTCACCGCCACGATCTTCGCCTGCTCTTTGGGGCTCGTCACCAGCCTGACAGCGATCCCGCAGGCCGTCATCTTCCTGGCGCTGTTCTTCTGCGCCAGGCTGATTTTCCCGCTGACCACCCCGGCCATGGTGAACGATTTCAAAGCCTGCGGCGGGCTGATCATGCTCGCGACCGGCTTCCGTATTGCCGGGATCCGGGATTTTCCCATTGCCGACATGATCCCCGCCATGATCCTGGTGTGGCCTGTCAGCTGGGCCTGGACCGCCTGGATCGCGCCCCTGCTGTAAAAGGAGGAAAAACGAATGATCCCCACGAACGACAGTATTTCCATTGTGAACAGAACCATGGAACTCTCCGAATGCCGGGACAAATGGTATTTTGACGAAAAGTATGCCTGCTGGTGCCTGGAGGACGTGCTCTATACCGCCAAGGCCGAACTCCCCGCTTTCCAGCGCCTGTCTGTGTACGTACCGGGGGCGCTGATGCACCCCGACGGCACGCCCGCGGAAAAGAGCCGCTCTGTGCCTGTCGTGTTTGAAAACAACGCCGCCGGGTACATGCAGATGCCGCACACCTGGCTGGGCGGTCCCCGGTGCTATGCAGAGGAGTACCTGAATCACGGGCTGATCTATATCACTTGCGGCTGCCGCGGCCGGGAGAGCCGGAATGAAAAAGGCGAACCAGTGGGCAAATCCCCCATTTCCTTGATCGACCTGAAAACGGCGCTGCGTTTCCTGCGGCACAACCAGACCGTCCTGCCCGGGAACTTTGACAGAATCATCTCTGTGGGCTGGAGCGCGGGCGGCGCGATGAGCGCGCTGCTGGGCGTGACCGGCGATCATCCGGATTACGATCGATACCTGGACATGAACGGCGCGTTTATGAACGAGAGCGACGCCGTATTTGCCGCCCAGGTCTACTGCCCGATCATCGACCTGGAGCACGCCGACCTGGCCTACGAATGGTGCTTCGGCGCGGATAAGACCTGCGAGGATTCCCCCGCCGGTCCCGCGGAAACCATGACGCCCTTCAAAGAAGCGCTCTCCGGAAAACTGACGGAAAAATACATCGAATACGTCAACAGTCTGGACCTGAAGCATCCCTGGACCGGACGGCCCCTCACCCTGGCAGGGCCGCGCACCGGCTCCTTTTACCGTTATCTGATGAGCTGCCTGAGTCAGTCCGCCACGGAATACCTGACCCGGCTGGAATCCGGCGCCCTGCCGCTTACCTGTACGGTCCCGGATTATCTTGCGGGGAATTATACCTTTCAGGCGCCGGTGCAAAAGCACGGTCCCGCCCATCATGCCGGCCCGGACGTCGCGCTGCAGCCGCAAAACCGGCCCATGAGCCTCGGTGAAATGATGCTGCGCCCGCCGAAGGGAACGCCGTTTCACGAAACGCAGCCACCCATGGAAGTCCGTCATGGCACGGACAAACGGGCATGGCTAACCTGGGATCGACAGCAGGCGGTGATTTCCGATCTGGACGCCTATGTGCTGAACCACCGCCGCCGCATGAAACCGTGCACCTCCTTTGACAAGCTGACCATGGACAGCGGCGAGAACCAGGTATTCGGCGACTCTGACCGGGATTTCGTTCATTTTGATCCCATGATCGGGAAGGCAATCGAATCGCTGCGCGCCGATTTCCCACAGGAGGCCGCCAAATATGCCGGCGCCTTTGACGTGTCCGGTGACGCCGCGCTGAACGAGCGTGTCCGGCTGATCAACCCCATGGCCTTTATCGGTACAGACAATAAAAGCAACCCGGCACGGCACTTCCGCATCCGTGTCGGCGCCAGCGACGCGGACACAGCCTTCTCCGTCTCCATGACCCTGGCTGTCAAGCTGGCCAACGCCAGCTTTCCTGTGGATTATGCCCTGGTTTGGGATCAGCCGCACTGCCGGGCAGATTATCCCGGTGACCTGATTCGTTGGATCGATGAAGTATGTGCGAAATGACCGATCCGTTTCGGATTCCATCATTAATAATATAAAAATATAATATAAAAATGTCGCCAAATGTCGCCAAATGTCGCGAAATGTCGTGGAATGTCGCCAAATGTCGCGAGATGTCGCCCCCTTGACATGATATAATGTATCATGCCAAAGAAGGCAAAAGGCATCGGCATCATCAATTTCATCCTTACATTGACCTTATTCACTCTTTGACGCTTGAATAAGGCTTGGAAATCATCGATTGTTCACATTGGGTTCATCCAAAAAGCATTCGACTTCCCCCAAAAAGTGGTCAATTTCACTCTGATAGGTAGTGTCTCCTGCTGCAGACCAAAAACATTGTAAAAACAGCATAAATCGTCAAGATATGGTATAATAAGTGCAAGGGAAATGGCAG
>CACXEB010000122.1 GCA_902766515.1 uncultured Eubacteriales bacterium | reverse complement strand
GTGTTGTGCCGCTCGGCCATGAGGATGTACAGGTCGTCCCGGCCTTCCACCCGGAAGATGAACGTCGACTGCGAATGGAAGGTCTGGTGGTCGCTGTCGCCGACGCAGGGATCACCCATGTCCTCCCATGGGCCGAAGAGCGCCTTCGCGCGGAAGTATTTCGCCTGGTTGAAGGCCCAGGAGGTCAGGTCGGACGTGATCATGTAGTAGTATCCGTTCCGGAAGACCACCGCGGCGGCCTCCCGCCAGAAAGCGGCGTCCAGGCGGCGGTACTCGCCCGTCATGGAGAGATAGTCCTCGCTGAGCTTCACGATGTGCAGGCAGCGGTCGTCCCCGACCTGCCGGTCATAGATGTAATAGGCGGCGCCGTCGCGGTCCTGGTACACGGTGCAGTCCCGGACCAGGCCGTTTTCGTCGATGGGGCGGCAGTGCCCCAGCCACCGGTAGGTGCCGTTGACGGTATCGCACACCGCCAGGCCCGCTTCCGCCGTGCCCGCCGTAAAGCCGTGGTCGCCCGGGCAGCCGACATAGTGGCACCACAGCACGTACTGCCTGGTCTTTTCGTTGTAAATGATCTTCGGGCGCTCAAACCGCATCGGGCCGCACAGCTCGTGGCCCGGCTCGTTCACGCAGGGGAGGATGATGCCCTCATAGCGCCAGTGCGCCAGGTCATCGGAGGCGTACATGGCCACGCCGGTCATCGTGGTCTGGCCGCCCTGGCCGCCGCCCCGGGCGGGCAGGTCCCTGAGCTGCATCCCGTACCAGTGGTACACCCCGTCCACATAAATGATGCCGCCGTCGCTGGCGTTGATTTCATTGCCGTCCGTGTCATACCACGGGATAAACTGGTCGACCCGGCCGTTGATGATCCTTGCCATCGCCTGATCCCTCCGTCATTTGCAGTAGGCGTTGAAGCCTTCGGGGTCGAAATCCCGGAAGACTGCGTCCGCCGGGGCGGGCAGCGTGACCTTCACGATGGTTTCGATGTCGTTCCGGCGCTCGGGCAGCTTGATCGTCAATACGCCGCCTTCAAAGTCCACCACCGGGTCCCCTTCGCCCGTCAGGAATTTGACGCCGGCCCCGAACGACGTCACGCACGGCAGCGGCAGCCGGACGGCGGTGCAATCCGGGGTTTTGATGTGGAAATACACGGCGTTGTCCTTTGAGACCGCGCCGCCCACGGTTCCATCGTTCCTGACCGGTCCGCCGCGGGTGCCGTAGACGGCCTCGCCGTATCGGTCCAGCCAGGCGCCGACCTCCCGGAGCCGCTGCGCGTGCGCGGGCTCGATGGATCCGTCCGGGCGCGGGCCGACGTTCAGCAGCAGGTTGCCGCCGCCGGTGATCACGTCGGTCAGCAGGTGCACCACGTTCTGCAGCGACCGCACGGGCGTGTCCGGCTGCCAGCCCCACGACTCTGCGAGGCAGTCGTTGGTCTCCCACGGCCGGACCAAGTTGAACGCCCCGATTTTCCGCTCGGGGGTATCAAAGTCGCTGAAGCGCCGCATGCCCAGGCGGTTGTTGATGACGATGCCAGGCTGCGCTGTGCGGGCCATGGCGTTCAGCTCCGCCTCTCCCCAGAAATTGTCGATCAGGGGATGCTCGCGGAAGTTTTCGTCCGACCCGTTGTTCAGGTGCTTCCCGTGGGCCAGCCAGTAGTCCTCGCCCCCGTCGTACCAGAGCACGTCGACCTTGCCGTATTTTTCCATCAGCTCCCGCACCTGGGCGTGGCACTGGGCGCGCATGCGCAGGGCGCTCCGGTGGTACATCTGGGGGAAGAAGAAGCCCTCGCAGCGCCAGTCCATGGGGGAATAGTAGAAGCCCACGCCCAGGCCCTCCGCCCGGCAGGCGTCAGCGTATTCGCGCACCAGGTCACGCTTCGCGGGCGTGCGCATCACGGTAAAGTCGTCGATCGAAAACTGGCTGTCGAACAGGCAGAAGCCGTCGTGGTGGCGGGTGGTCATCACCATGTAGCGCATGCCCGCCTCCTTCGCCAGCCGGGCCAGCGCCGGCGCGTCAAAGCCCTCCGCCGTGAAGCGCTGGGTCAGCAGCGCGTATTCGTCCTTGTCGATCGGTTTGTTGAACATCACCCATTCGCCTTCCCCGAGGAGGGAGTACAGGCCGTAATGGATGAACATGCCAAACTTGAAATCCTGCCACCGTGCCAGGTCCGGTTTTGCGTACATCGGGGTTCCTCCTTTTGTGAATGTCATGTTTCGTCATCCGTCTGCGGCAGTCCGGCCACCAGCGCTTCGACCTCCGCCAGCCTGTCCCGGGCCGCGTCATGCACGGCTACGCGGAAGAAGCTGTCGCCCCGCAGCCCCTTGATGAGGCGGCTGTCCGACTCGATCTTGAAAAACGGCTTGGACAGCATCGTCAGGTACACGAAGCTGCCCAGGGGCCGCAGGGACAGGATGAACCGGTCGTCCATCGGCCGGTCCAGGATCAGGTCCCAGGCGTACCAGCCCGCCTCGGCGCAGCGCTCCCGGGATTCGATTTTATTGATGATCTTCACGCGCACCCTCCAGGCTCGCCGCGATCTCCCGCACGGCGGCGGTCAGGCGGTCAATGTCGTCTTTGGTATTCAGGATGGAAACGCTCGCGCGGACCGTGCCGGCGTCCCCGGTGCCCAGGGCGCTGTGGATCAGCGGCGCGCAGTGCAGCCCGGCGCGCACCCGGATGCCGTAGCCGCTCTCCAGGATGTACGCCGCGTCGGCGGGCGTCAGCCCGTCGATCGTGAAGCTCAGCACCGGGCCGGCCGGCTGCCCGCCGCCGTACAGCCGCACCGGGCCGATCGCGCCGAGCCCGCCGCGGAGCCGGCTGATCAGCGCCTGCTCCCTGCGGGCGATCCGCTCCACGCCCTCCTCCAGCACATATGCCACCCCGGCCGCCAGCGCGGCGATGCCGGGCAGGTTCTGGGTTCCGGGCTCAAATTC
>CACXEB010000121.1 GCA_902766515.1 uncultured Eubacteriales bacterium | reverse complement strand
TGCGGCGTTTCCGCCCGGGAGGGCCGCAGGCCCGACAGGAAACGCCGTCAGGGGGGTCACGCAGGGGGGACGCCAGTCCCCCCTACGACCGCGTCAGCGGTTATCGCTCGGGAGAATTTGCAAGTGATGCCTTTAGGATCCAGCGTTGGCCCGCCGCCCAGGGCCAGCATCCGCGCGTAGAGGGCGAGCCGGAGGCGCAGCCCCTCGCGGAACCAGCGCTCCTTGACGGAGGCCCACTGCTCCAGGCCCATCAGCTTGTACTGCATGGCCACGCCGCTCAGGTTCTGCGCGAACTGCCGGTCCGACAGGTCAGGCACAAAGCAGAACTTATGGATGTCCTCCCGCAGCGCCGCGCGCAGCACCTCCGTGTCCGCCTCGTGCAGGCTGTGGGTCAGGTACTGCGCGCTCGCGTCGCTGTCCGGCAGGGACAGGCAGCGCTCCCGCCGCAGCCGGCGGGCGGGATCCTCGTCGGGCACCCGTTCGGTCACCGGACTGCCGTCCGGCCCGGTGGTGACCCGGGTGTGCCAGCCCTGCTCCAGCTGGCAGCCCGTCAGCACCAGCAGGCTGTCGGCAAAGGCTTCCTTGTCGTGCAGCCGCTCCGACTGCAGCAGGTCATACCCGTCGATCAGGGGAAGGACGGTGGCGAAATCGCCCGTCTCGTCGCTGTTGTTCCAGTACTCGATCAGCGGCGGCTGGCCGAAGTAGTGCTTCTCCCGGCGGATGGGCGCGGCCTCCGTGAGGGTATCCTCCCCCTTCAGCCGGTAGACCAGCCGCTCCCGGTCGGTCAGCACCTCCAGCAGGCTGCCGTCCGGGGCGCCGTCCGGGGTGGTCAGCCGCGTCAGGCACAGGCCGAACAGGGGCTCGTGCGCGACCGTGTCATCGTACACCACCAGGGCGTCCTCCGGGCTGACGGCCACGCTGCGCGTCTGGCCCTGCCGGTCGGTGTAGACGCGCTCGACCCCTTTGCCGTAGATGGACGCCTGCAGCGCGATCTCCGCGTCCACGCTGTCCATGGCGTTCTCATGGAAGCAGTCCGTCAGCCGGCGCAGCGCGGCCTCCTGCCCGGGCGCCTCGTAGACGATGGGCCGCCCCGTCAGGTAGCCGGCGGAAGTCAGGGCGATATACCGCGCGAAGGGATGGGGCAGCCGCGTGCTGCCGTGCCCCTCGTCCTCCACGCGGCTGAGGATGGTGGGGTTGCGGCCCTCGTAGTAGGCCCGCAGCCGCTCGTACTCCGGGGCAAGGGCCCGGCGGCGGCGGAGACAGGCGGCAATCAGGTCCGGCGCGGGGGCTTCGCCGGCCGGGGGACGGCGCAGGGTGATCACAGTTTCACCGCCCTTCTCGGCCACAGCCGCGCCTTGCGGCCGGTCTGCTCGCCCTCGAGGGCGTAGCGCAGGGCGTCGATCAGGTGATCATCCCCAGCCCGGGGCTGGGGCGGGCTGCCGTCGGCGCTTTCCTTCCAGCTGTAGGCGCTCAGCTGGCGGATCATGTCCGCACAGCGCGTGTCAACGACGATCTCGTATCCCTGCAGCCACTGGATGCCGTGCAGGACGCTGTCCGGTCCTTTGCGGGCCCGGGCGGCCGCGACGCCCAGCTCGCGCAGTTCCGCGATGCACCGCGGGTCCGACGCGTCGCAGACCACCCGCTCCCTGCCGGCGAAGGCCTGCAGCCGTTTCGCGAGCGCCCAGACCACCAGCCCAGTGGCGCTGAAGGTCGCCAGGATGTAGATCCGCCGCGCCTCCCGGTCCAGCGCAGCCTGCACGCAGGCGGTCGGGTCCTGGGCGAAGCCGAAGTCCAGCCCGAAATACACGGGCAGGCGGCCGGGCGGCGGATGGGCCGTCAGGTCCTCCACCCGCCAGTTGGTAAAGATGAGCCCGCCCCGGGCGCCCCACTGGCCCAGGGTATACACCGTGTGGAAGTACCCGTTTTTCTCCTCCCGGAGGGCCTTGCGGTCGTCGTCGGTCAGGAAGCGGTTGTCCAGGTAGGTGGTCCGCAGGATGCTCACATCCGCGTCCGCATAGCTGCGGCCCGGCACGGAGCCCGGCTTCGGGGCGTCGTCCGCCTCGGCCCACCCGCCGAAGAAGTCCTGGCAAATCCAGTGATCGCGGTAGGTCGGGTTGAAGGACAGCGTGACCCGCTTGCGGAAGGGGCTCGGCCCGCGGAGGCGCTTGTCCAGCTGCTTGAAGTCCTCGCGCTGGCACTCGGTCGCTTCCTCAATCCAGATGTCGGTCAGCACGCCGTTCCACGGGGTGATCGACTTGATTTTTTCGACGTCGTCCAGCCCCGCGAACAGGATCTGCGCGCCGGTCTGCCGGACGGTCATGGTCATGCCGCTGCGGCTGACGCTGAACAGCCGCGCCGCGCCCAGCCGCCTCGCGGCCTTCTGGATCTCGTTCCAGCACGACACGCCGAGCGTGCGCTGCACCTTGCGGACCACCAGGATGTTCCGGCCCGCCAGCGCGTCCAGCACCGCGCGCGTCGCCAGGAAGCAGCTCTTTCCCGAGGACGATCCGCCGAAAAACAGCTGGTACCGGTGCTCGTCGCTGAGATAGGGCCGGTACACCGGGTTGATCTGGTCCAGGTCTACGTTAAGCTTCGCCATCCATGCCTCCCGTGAACGCCAGTTCCAGTCCGCCGTCCGCCATTTCCGCGCTCAGCTGCGTCGCCCACAGCGCGAGCCGGGCCGCCTGCACCAGCAGCCGCGCGTCCGTGTCCTCGCGGGCCAGCAGATCGCCGATCCGCTTGAGCGCCAGCGGCGCCATCTCCAGCGCGATGGCCGCCGGTGATCCCCGCGCCCGATCCTCTCCGGCGATTTCGTTGTTCATGGTTCATTCCTCCTTTCTGACGGATCAAAGATATAAAAAAAGCGCCCGGCGGCATCCGCGCCGCCTGCGCTCGCCCGTACGTTCCGGGCAGGATAATCATAACACGGTCCCGAAACCGTGTAAAGCGCCATTCACCCGCAAAAACCTGCCAAATTTCTGCCAAATTCCTGCCAAATTCCGGGGAGCCGGATCGATTGACAGCCGCAATGCCCTGTGCTATGATGATTTTGTTACGGAAACCCCAATGAATTTCATAAAGGAGGTCTTTCTATGATTCGCACTGAAGTCGTCAATTTAACCACGATCCCGGCCACCGCATACCGCCAGAAGCTCACAGCGGGCGGCGCGGGCATCGTCATTCTCCGCAGCGACTGCGCCCAGCCCGGCATCGCCTCGATCAGCAAAACGTCCGGCCAGGCGATCCCCACGGCCAACACCCCCGCGGACAAATACCCCGCCGAAGCCTTCCAGGAGGCGATCGCCCTGACCGGCGGCATGCCCTACCGCAAGCGCGGCGCCGCCAAGCCGGCCGCCCCGGTGGAAGCCGCCCCCGAGACGCCCGAAGAGGAGGCCGCCGAGGTCGTGATCGACAGCAAGGAGTACCAGCTGATCGTCGATACCTACACCGACAAGACCGGCAAGCTGTCCTACGCCCTGCTGAACAAGGACATGATTCGCTTCATGCATTCCAGCAGCAGGGCACGGGCCCTGATCGCCGAAAAATCCGCCGTCGAAGACGTCCGGATGTACGTGGTCGGCACCAAGTTCCGCGGCCTCACCTGCAATCCAAAACTCACGAACGAACAGGTCCAGAAAATGGTCGACCTGCTGGACGAGGTCAGCCCCAAAGGCGTCCTGACCGAATTCAACGAAGCCATCCGCAAGGAACTAAAAAGCAAGTAATACCGGAACATCATCACTGCCGCCGCCGGGGAATCCCCGGCGGCGGCGGCATTTTCCGAAAGAGCCATACAATTGACAAGCGGACAGATCCGGGGGGCTAATCAGCCGACTGTTCCGGAAGGGCATTTCGGCGAGTACCTGCCCGCCGATCCCCGGGCTGCCGGGAATGAAAGCGTCGGAACACCGGCGGACGAGTCCCCTGCGCCGGCGGCTCCGTCGGAAGGATCCCTGTCCGCAGGCGCTCCGTCCATTGAAATCCAGGCGCCTGAAATCCCGAACCCGGCATCCGTTCCGGAGATTTCCGCTCCGCCGGCCCGCCGGGCAGGGCGTCTCCGCCCGCGCCTGTTTTTCTGCGCCGCGGCCGTCCTGCTGACCGCCTGCCTGGCGCTGCTCCTGGTGCTCCCGCGCTCAGCACCGGAAGCGCCCGTCCCCGACGTGGATCCGTCCCTGCTGCTTCCGGAAGAGCCGGCCGTTTTCACCCGGGATTGGTTCCAGGGCGAAAACAGGCAGTACGAGGGCGAGCCGTGACAACATCGCTGACCGTCAAAACGGAAAATGTGTCCCATCCGCAGTGGTGTTATTCGCTGGTCATTGATGAGGTGACCGGCAGGCACTTCCTGCTGGAGCAGGTCGATGTGTTTTTTTTCAATAATGACACCGACTATGACCATAGATGGATCAAAGGCGGTGCCCTCTGGACCGCGGAGAGCGGCAACGCCTGGCGGACTGAGGGCCTGAACCCCGTGTGCGACGCAAAGGGGATCAGGTACATCGTGTACGGCTTCGACGCATGGGGCCGGAAGATGTCCTTTAGGACCTACCTGCCGTTCAACCCATGAACGCTGAACAGAACAGACCGCCCCCGGAATTTTCCCGGGGGCAGTTTTTGGTGTGTCGGTATTATTTCCCCTCACTCAGCACGATCTCGCCGCT
>CACXEB010000120.1 GCA_902766515.1 uncultured Eubacteriales bacterium | reverse complement strand
CCGGAGAAGGCGCCGCCGCCGTGCGGGGCGTAGCCGCCGTAGGTATCGACGATAATCTTGCGCCCGGTCAGCCCGCTGTCGCCCGCGGGTCCGCCGATTACAAAGCGGCCGGTGGGATTGATCAGGTAACGGGTCTCCGGACTCAGCAGCCCGGCCGGGATCACGGGCTTCACGACGTGCTCGATGATATCCCTGCGGATGGTCTCCTGGTCGACATGCTCCTCGTGCTGGGTGGAAATGACGATGGTCTCAATGCCGACGGGCTGGCCGTCCTCGTACACGACGGTCACCTGCGCCTTGCCGTCGGGCCGCAGGTAGGCGCATTCGCCGTTTTTCCGCACGCGGGCCAGCTGGCGCGTCAGGCGGTGGGCCAGGGCGATGGGCATGGGCATCATCTCCGGCGTTTCATCGCAGGCGAAGCCGAACATCATGCCCTGGTCGCCGGCGCCCGTCTCCTGCACGTCGCTTCCGCGCTGTTCCAGCGCATCGTTGACGCCCTGGGCGATGTCCGGGGACTGGTCATGCAGGGCCACCAGCACCGCGCAGGAAGCGCCGTCAAAGCCTTTCTTGGCACGGTCGTAGCCGATGCCTGTCACGACATCGCGCACCACGTCCTGGATGTTGACGTAGCCGGACGTCGTCACCTCGCCCATGACCATGACGAGGCCGGTCGTGGCGCAGGTTTCGCAGGCCACATGGGCATACTTGTCCTGGCGGAGGATTTCATCCAGGATGGCGTCTGAGATCTGGTCGCAGATCTTGTCCGGATGTCCCTCGGTGACGGATTCTGAAGTAAAGAGTGTACGCATATTCCTGTCCTTTCTGTATGGTTGACCTGGGTCCGGGGCCGGCGGCCCCTGGGCCGGATGCATTCCTGAATACCTTCATAAAACAACGCCTGTCTTCGCAGACAGGCGTAAACACGTGACATTTACTGTCCTTATCTGCCAGCGGTGCGCAGCGCCCGCTGCTGGATTTGGCACCTTGCAGTCGCCTGCCGGTTGCCGGGCTTCATCGGGCCAGTCCCTCAGCCACTCTTGATAAGGTATTCAGTTAAGGTTATTATACGCGCTCATGGAGGTCATGTCAAGATGCCTCCGAGTTATTGACAGACAGATGAATAAACGATAAAATAGGGCCATTCGTTTCAAAGGGGGGCGTCAGATGCGGTTCGCAGGGGGAAGGCGGTGGCTGTGCAGCATTTTTGCGGCATGCCTGTGCCTTGCCGCCGGATGCGCGGCGGCCGGGGAGGCCGGCCTGCCGGACGGCGCGCTGCCCTACAGCCAATGCCGCGCCGCCTTTCCCGCGGAACCCGGCGAAGCGGAAAAGGTTGTCCTTTCCTTTCTGGGCGACTGCACCCTCGGGATGAATGAGATCGACCACGGAAAAAAGAAGTCGCTGGATTACTATATCGGCGAGTTCGGCTATGGCTACTGTTTTGAAAAGGTCCGCTACATCCTGGAGCAGGATGACATGACGGTCGCGAACCTGGAATGCGTGCTGGCGGATTCACCGGACGGCCTCGACAAGAAAACGAAGAAGCAGTACAATTTCCGCGCCTATGAGTCTTACGTGGACATCCTGACGGAGGGCAGCGTGGAAGCGGTGACGCTGGGCAACAACCACACCGGCGATTACGGCCGGCAGGGGTTTGAGTCCACGGTGCGCGTGCTCGAAGAAAGCCCGGTCGAATGGTTCGGCAGCACCGTGTACGGCGGCCGCAGCTGCATCATTGAGCGGGACGGCATCCGGATCGGCCTGGTCGGTTCGCACGTGTCCTACTATTGGCAGTACGTGGACGAGATGAAAGCCGTGTTTGACGAACTGCGGCGCGAGCAATGCCAGGTAATCATCGCGGTCATCCATGCGGGCGTGGAGTATGACAAGCGCCACGATGACAACCAGACGAAAATGGCGAAGCGTTTCATCCAGTGGGGCGCGGACATCGTCATCGGGCACCATCCCCATGTGCTGCAGGGGTTCGAAGTGATCGACGGCGTGCCCATTTATTATTCGCTGGGCAATTTCGTGTTCGCGGGCAACTTCCTGATCCGGACCACCTATACGGTCATCCTCCAGATGGCGCTGTCCTTCTCGGAGGAAGGGAAGTACCTGGGATGCCGCGCGAACCTGATCCCCTGCAGGCTGTCGACACATCATGAGACGAATTACTACCAGCCTTATCCGGTGACCGGCATTGAAGCCGGCCGGGCGATCCGGCAGATGCAGTACGATACGAAACAGCCGTACCTGCTGCGGGATTATGTGGAGAATGTCGGAGCGGTGCAGGACTTTGTTCCCGCGGTCGAACGACAGTGACGGAGGACGGTCGATGATATCTGTCAAGAATTTTGTGGAGGGGCTGTCGCTGAAGGTGCTGCTGCCGTCCACGAACGATATGCTCGCCATACGGTCGGCTGAGCTGAACCGCCCGGGCATCCAGTTTACGGGCTATTATGATTATTTTGCCTATGAGCGGCCCCAGGTGATCGGCAAGGTTGAAATGGCCTACCTGGACGGCCTGGAGGATGATGAGCGCAGGGAGCGGCTGCGGCAGTTCTTTTCCTTCCCGATCCCCTGCGTGGTGATCTGCCGCGGCATGCAGCCCAACGAGGACATGCTCAGCCTGGCCCGGGAGAAGAACGTGCCGATCTTCGGGACGGACTGGGTGACTACCCGCTTTTTCTTCAACGCGATCAACTACCTGAGCAAGGAGCTGGCGGAGCGATCCACCATCCACGGCGTGCTGCTGGACGTGTACGGCCTGGGTGTCCTGCTGACGGGCGAAAGCGGCGTCGGCAAGAGCGAGGCGGCGCTGGAGCTGGTCAAGCGCGGGCACCAGCTGGTCGCGGATGACGTCGTGGACATCCGCAAGGTGAATGAAAACAGCCTGACCGGCGAAAGCCCGGAGGCGATCCGCTACTTCATGGAGATCCGCGGGATCGGCATCATCGATATCCGGGCCATGTACGGCATCGGATCGGTCCTGCCGATCAAGTCGATCGACCTGGTCATTCACCTGGAGCTGTGGAAGGAAGGAAAGGCTTACGACCGGCTGGGTCTGAACGACCAGTATACGACGATCATGGGAGTCAGGCTGCCCCAGATCATCCTGCCGGTGCGGCCCGGCCGGAACCTGGCGGTCGTCATCGAGGTGGCCGCCCGCAACCTCGGCCTGAAGCGCACGGGGTATTCCGCCGCCGGAGAGCTTGACAGACGGCTCAAGAGCATGACAAAATAATCGCGGGCGCGGATATGCCGCCGGGCGATGAAGATGACAGGGAGGAACGACATGTATTACATTGGCATTGATTTGGGCGGTACGAACATCAAGGCCGGCGTAGTGGATGAGGCGGGGCACATTATATCGCAGACCTACGCCAAAACGCTGCCGCAGCGGCCCTACCAGGAGGTCGTGCGGGACATGGCCGCCTGCGTCACCACGGCCATGAAGCACATCAGCATCGGTCCGAACAATGTGGAAGCCATCGGCATCGGCATCCCGGGCCTGGCGAGGCAGGACGACGGTTCGGTCATTTTCTGCACCAACCTGGGCTGGCGGGATATACCGCTCCGCGCCGAGATGCAGCAGTACCTGAACAAGCCGGTCTTCATCGACAACGACGCGACGGTGGCCGGCTATGCCGAGAGCATCGCGGGCGTTTCCAAGGGCTATCCCTGTTCCGTTTTCCTGACGCTGGGTACCGGCACGGGCGGCGGCATCGTCATCAACGGCAAGCCCTGGACGGGCCGGCACGGCATCGCGAGCGAGTATGGCCACATGACCATCGCGGTCGACGGCGTCCCCTGCTCCTGCGGCAACAACGGATGCTGTGAGCGCTACACCAGCGCCACCGCCATCATCCGCATGGCGCGCCAGGCGTGCATGACCTACCGGGACAGCCTCATGATGAAGCTGGCCGGCGGCGATATCGAGCGCGTCAGCGCGAAAACGGTGTTCGACGCCGCAAAGGCTGGGGATCCGGTCGCCTTCGGCGTCTTTGACCGGTATTGCGACTACATGGCCATCACCATCAACAATATCGTCTGCACCCTGGATCCGGACATGATCGTCCTGGGCGGCGGCGTCAGCCACGCGGGCGAATTCCTGCTCGAGCATATCCGGCCGAAGGTGCCGCGGTATCTTCTGTACAAGGACCTGCCCTACGCCGAGATCCGGCTGGCCAGCCTGGGCAACGACGCGGGCATTATCGGCGCGGCGATGGTCGCGAAGCTGTATCATCAGGAGGGAGTTTGAAATGAGCGATTCTGTAACCATCCGGTCTTTATACCGTGAGACCCCCGCGGACGGCGCCTGCTGCTGCCTGTCCGGCTGGGTGCGTACCGTCCGCGACGGGAAAACCTTTGCATTCATCGAGCTGAACGACGGTACCTTCTTCAAGAACCTGCAGGTGGTCTGCGACGAACAGCTCGAAAACTTTGCCGAAGTCGTCAAAATCACGACGGGCAGTGCCGTGGCCGTGGAAGGGAAACTTGTGCTCACGCCCGAGCGCAAGCAGCCGTTCGAGCTGCAGGCTTCCAGGGTCACGGTCGTCGGTCTGTGCGACGCGGACTTCCCGCTCCAGAAGAAGCGGCACAGCTTCGAATACCTGAGGACGCAGGCGCACCTGCGCCCGCGGACGAACACGTTCTACGCGGTCTTCCGGATCCGTTCGCTGGCGGCGCAGGCCATCCACCGCTTCTTCGCGGAAAAGGGCTTCGTGTATGTCCATACCCCGCTGATCACGACCAGCGACGCCGAGGGCGCGGGCGAGATGTTCCGCGTGACGACGCTGGACGTCGGCCATCCGCCGCTGACGCCGGACGGCAAGGTGGACTTCTCGCAGGACTTCTTCGGCAAGTCAACCAACCTGACGGTGTCCGGCCAGCTGAATGTCGAAGCTTTCTGCGCGGCCTTCCGCAACGTCTATACCTTCGGACCGACCTTCCGGGCCGAGAAGAGCTATACGCAGCGCCACGCGGCCGAGTTCTGGATGATCGAGCCGGAAATCGCGTTCGCGGACCTGTTTGACGATATGGCGCTGGCGGAGGAGATGATCCGCTACATCATCCGGGATATCCTGGAAAAGGCGCCGGAGGAGCTGGAATTCCTGAACAGCTTCGTGGACAAGGGCCTCCTGGAGCGCCTGAACCTGGTCGCGGCCAGCGACTTTGCCCGAGTGACCTATACGGAAGCGATCGATATCCTCGAAAAGTCCGGCCAGGCGTTTGACTATCCGGTGCGGTGGGGCATGGACCTCCAGACCGAGCACGAGCGCTACCTGGCGGAAAAGCACTTCGGCAAGCCGGTCTGCGT
>CACXEB010000119.1 GCA_902766515.1 uncultured Eubacteriales bacterium | reverse complement strand
GTCATACCCTTCCGGCAGCTTATCCACAAACTCGGCCGCGTCCGCCCGGCGGGCATAGTCCTTCACCTCGTCCAGCGTCAGGTCCTGGGCGCCGAAGGCGACATTGCCCTCCACTGTGTCGGAAAACAGGAAGACATCCTGCGTGGCGACGCCGATGCCCTTGCGCAGCTGGTGCAGCTTCCACTGCTTCACATCGCAGCCGTCGACCAGTACCTCGCCCTCTGTGACGTCGTAAAACCGCGCCAGGAGGTGGATCAGCGTGGTTTTCCCGCTGCCGGTCGGGCCCATGACGGCCACGGTCTGGCCGGGCTGCACGGCGAAGCTGACGTCGGTCAGGATCTGCTTGCTGCCCATTTTGAAGGAGACATCCCGGAACTCGATCTGTCCCTTCATCTGCTCATGGTCGACGGCGTCGGGCGCGTCCACGATTTCCGGCTTGCCGTAGTGCAGCTCCATCACCTTGGCGGCGGAGGTGGAAAACCGCTGGAGGTCGTTGATCAGGTTGCCCAGCTCGCGCATGGGGTTGGATACCGCCCAGTTCAGGCCGGTGAAGAGGGCCAGCTGGCCGGGCGTCAGCTCGCCCCGGATGATCAGCAGGCCGCCCACGAAGACGGTGACCAGCTGGATGGCGTTGACCAGCATTTCGATCATGGGGAAAAAGGTCAGCCACAGCTTGTTGATGCGCAGGTGGCTGTCCATGAAGGCCTTGTTCTTCTCCTCAAAACGCGCTTTCTCGTATTCCTCGCGGGCAAAGGCCTTGACCACGCGGTTGCCGGCGATGTTTTCCTGCGCGGCGGTGTTCATTTCGCTCAGCTTTTCGCGCATATGCATGAACCGCGGCCGCACGTGCTTGGAAAAGAACTTGGTGATCAGCAGTAGCACCGGCGTGATGATGATGAGCAGCAGCGTCAGCTTCAGATTGACGGTGCACAGGTACACCGTGGCGAACACGAAGGTGCACACGGCGTCGATGATGCGGTAATCAATGAAGCTCATGAAGTGGCGGCACCAGTCCAGGTCGGCGCTCATGCGGGTCATCAGGTCGCCCGTGCGGTGGTCGTCAAAGAAGCGCATGTCGCTGTACTGCAGCTTTTCAAACAGGCGGCGGCGCAGGTTGAAGATGACGTTCTGGCTGTCCGTTTCCAGCATGATCACCATCAGGTAGCGCATGCCTTCCCGGCCGACTTTGGCCGCCAGCATGATGGCCAGGATGCCCAGCAGGGGCTCCGGGTTCTGCGCGACGATGACGTCGTCGATCAGCCGGCGGGACAGCGCCGGGTTGACCAGCAGGATGACGCAGGAGATGACGCAGATGCACAGCGCGATGATGTGCCGCCGGCGATACGGCGCGTCCATATTCTCCCAAAGCCACGCAATCTGTTTCAGCATGATCGTTTTTCCTCCAGGACCGGTGATCCGTTCATACGTTGCCGGCGCGGCGGCATGCCGCGCCGGAGAAGTATTCTATAATAATTTTTCTTGATATTCCGCTGAAAACGGAATATAATTCATAAGGATTACCGATTTTTCAACACAGAGGGGAAAACCATGGACAGAACAGGCACAGCCACGACGCCGGGCATCGACGGCGTGCACGCGGAAACCAGGCTGCGGGATCCCCAGTTTGTCATGAAGGGACACCACTGCCACAGCTGCTGTGAATTTTTCTATGTGGAGAGCGGGGACTGCCGCTTCCTGATCGAGGATCATATCTACGACCTGCACGTGGGGGATTTCATCCTGGTGCCGCCGATGGCCCTGCACTATACCCGTTATGTGTCCGGACCGTGCAGGCGGACGGTGGTCCTGTTCCGGCAGGAGGACATCCTGGAGGACGTGCTGAGGGACATCTCCGACGGCGAGGGGTTTCTGACCCGGGCGGCTGTGTACCAGGTGCCCCCCGCCTATCGGGGCCAGGTGACCTACTGCCTGAAGCAGATGACGACCGAGGAGCGCGTGAGCGACGAGCACTCCGCCCTGATGCGCAAGATCTGGCTGCAGGAGCTCCTGCTGATGTGCAGCCGGGTCTGCGATTTCATGCCGGACGGGATCGACAGCATCCGGACCACGGACCAGCAGGTGCGCAGGGCGGCGCGGTATATCAGCGGGCATTACATGCAGCCGATCACCACAAAAGAAGTGGCCCAGGCCGTGGGGTTCAGCCCCAACTACCTGAGCCGCAGGTTCCGCATGTCCGCCGGGATTGGCCTGCATGAGTACCTGGTGTTTGTCCGGCTGCACCACGCCGCGCAGGAGCTGATCACGACGGAGGATTCGATCACCACGATCGCCCTGCGTTGCGGGTTTTCGGACAGCAATTATTTCAAGGACTGCTTCAAGAAAAAATACGGCGTGACGCCCCGGCAGTACCGGAAGCTGATGTGATCACAGGTCGTTCATATAGGTTTCCACCATGCGGCGGGTCTCTTCCGACAGGCGGCTGTAGCACAGCAGGGTCAGGTAGCGGGTCTCGCCGTTTTGCTGGACCTTGTAGG
>CACXEB010000118.1 GCA_902766515.1 uncultured Eubacteriales bacterium | reverse complement strand
CTTGTCGGGCACGCCGATGACCTGTACGTCCTCCACCTTCGGATGGGTGTAGATGAAGTCCTCGATCTCCTTCGGGTAGATGTTCTCACCGCCGCGGATGATCATGTCCTTGATCCGGCCCGTGACCTTGTAGTTCCCGTCCGGGAGGCGGCGGAGCAGATCGCCCGAATGCAGCCAGCCGTCCTTGTCGATCACGGCGGCGGTCGCTTCCGGCATCTTGTAATAGCCCTTCATGATGTTGTAGCCCCGGGCGCAGAACTCGCCGTCCACATTGTCGGGGCAGTCCTCGCCGGTCTCGGGATTCACGATCTTGCACTCCACGCCGAAGATCGGGCCGCCGACGGTGTTGACGCGGGTCTCGATGGAGTCCGTGGTCTTCGACATCGTCGTCGCGGGGGAGGCCTCCGTCTGCCCGTAGGTGATGCAGATCTCGGGCATGTGCATCTTCTCGACGACCTCCTCCATGACCTTGATCGGGCAGGGAGAACCCGCCATGATCCCCGTGCGCATGTGGGAGAAGTCGGTCTTCGGGAAGTCCTCGTGGCCGAGCATCGCGATGAACATCGTCGGGACGCCGTGGAAGGCCGTGATCTTCTCGCGGTTGATGCAGTCGAGGCTCTTCTTCGGGGAGAAGGCCGGGATCGGGGACATGGTGGTGCCGTGGGTCATGGACGCGGTCATGGCCAGCACCATGCCGAAGCAGTGGAACATCGGGACCTGGATCATCATGCGGTCCGCCGTTGAAAGGTCCATCCGGTCGCCGATGCATTTGCCGTTGTTGACGACCGCGTGGTGGGTCAGCATGACGCCCTTGGGGAAGCCGGTGGTGCCGCTGGTATACTGCATGTTGCATACGTCGTGGATGTCGACGCGCGCCGCCATGCGGTGGAGCTGTTCCACGGGCACCGAGGAGGCCCGGGCGATCATCTGTTCCCAGGTCATGCACCCGGGCATCCTGAAGCCGACGGTCACCACGTTGCGCAGGAAGGGCAGGCGCTTGGCGTGCAGGTGCGTCCCCACGGGCGTCTCCTGCAGCTCCGGGCACAGCTCCCGGATGCTCGCGGCGTAGTCCGAATCCTGGCTGTGCTCGATCATGACGAGGGTGTGCGTGTCGCTCTGCCGCAGCAGATATTCGATTTCATGGATCTTATAGGCGGTGTTGACGGTGACCAGCACCGCGCCCAGCTTGGTGGTCGCCCAGAAGGTGATGTACCAGGCGGGGATGTTGGTCGCCCAGATGGCCACCTTGCTGCCGGCGCGGACGCCCAGGGAGATCAGCGCCCGGGCGCACTCGTCCACGTTGTCGCGGAACTGGCTGTAGGTCCGCGTATAGTCCAGCGTCGTATACTTGAAGGCGTACTGGTCCGGGAATTCCTCTACCATGCGGTCCAGCACCTGGGAGAAGGTGCAGTAGATCAGGGCTCCCTTGGGCCAGACGTAGTTGCCGGTATGCAGCTTGTTGTAATAGAGGGATTTCTTTTCCTCCTCCTGGCCGTAGCGGGACATGTAGCCCGTAAAATGGGCGCAGATGACCGTCATGTCCGTGAGCTCCGGCAGCCACGCGGGATCCCATTCGAGGGAGACAAACCCGTCATAGTCCACGGAGTCCAGCGCTTTCATCAGCAGGTCGACGGGCAGGTCGCCCTCGCCGATCAGCTGGTAGCTGATGGTGCCGTCCGCCTTCACGAGCGAGTCCTTGATATGCACGTGGCGGATATACGCGCCCAGGTTGGTCACGGAGGTCTGGGGCGTCTCGTGGTTCATGCGGGCAGGGAAATGGAAGTCCCAGAGGGCCGCCAGGTTGTCCAGCGCGTACCCGTCCAGCAGTGCGCGCAGCCGGGCCGTATCCGCGTAGGCGCCCATGGTCTCGATCAACAGGACGGTGTCGTTCTGCTCCGCCCGGGGAAGTGCGTACGCAAGCGCCTGATGCACGAGCGCCTCGTCAAAGGCGCCGTCGGTTTTGACGGTATGCAGCCGTACGTACGGGCAGTGGAGGCGGCGCGCTGCGTCCAGGCAGGCGTCGATCTCGTCGAAGAGCTGCCGCTGGTCTTCCGCGTCGCACAGGTCCGCTGTCACGTTGATGCAGGGCACGCTCAGCTTCCGGTCGAACAGCGTCCGGTAGACGGCCGATGCTGCCTGCCTGTCCGCCGGAGCGCCCTTTTTCTGCATGGCGGGCGCGTACAGGTTGTGGATCTCCACGCCCGCAAAGCCGGTATCCTGCGCCGTGGTCAGGAAGTCCTCCCAGCTGGCGTCATGCCAGCCCTTGGTTGAAAACGCCAGCTTCATACTTCTTTCTCCTCATATACGATCTTGTTCAGCGCGCCCAGGTACGCGCGGACGGCCGCGCCGATGATGTCCGTGGACACGCCGCTGCCGGAGTACAGCCGGCCCTCGCTGCGCAGTTTGACGATCGCGCGGCCGATGGCTTCCTTGCCCTCGGTGATTGCGTCGATCTGGAAGCTCTCAAGCTCAAAATGGCGTCCGGTCACGATTTCCATGGCCTTGAAGACCGCGTCGATCGGACCGTCCCCGGCGGAGATGCCCTCCACGGTCTGGCCGTCGTGGCTGATCTTCAGACAGGCGGTTGCCGTGATGATGCTGCCGGAGTTGATCACATAGCTGTCCAGGACATAGCTGGCGGGCACCTGCATCGCGCTGGCGGCGACGATCGCGTCAAGCTCCTTCCGGCTGACGGGCTTTTTGCGGGCCAGGCGCAGGAATTCCTCATATACCTTGGCAAGCTCTTCCTCGCTCAGGTCGTAACCGAGGCTGTGGACCCCGTCCGCGATGGCCGTAATAGGATCGGAAGCATCCCAGGTAACGCTGTCCTCGGGCACGGAGGCAAGGGTGACCCGCGTGTCCTGCGGGCCGATCAGCCGCTGGATCCGCTCCAGCGTCCGGTCCAGCTCCGTCGTCTTGACGGCAGTATACAGGCCCAGGCTGTCGCCTTTGCGCTCGACGATGCCGCAGATGGTTTTGAGCCGCGGCGCCGTGGCGCCGATCAGGCAGGTCTTGACGCCGGCGGCGCCGGCCTGAAGCGCGCGGACAGCCGCCGCGGCCGCCAGGTCGACCTGGTCATCAGACATGATCTTGAGGAAGGCGTCCCGGAGCGCGGGCACCTGGCCATACAGGGTTTCGATCAGCTCGCCCAGCTGCTCGGGCAGCAGGGCGCCGGCGGTATCGGACAGGCAGACGCTGGTGGCACCCGCTTCCAGGGCGGTCGCGATGGCCTGCGCGAGATAGCCGGGGTCGGCGCGGCTGGCGTCGGTCGCACAGAATTCCACGTCGGGGCAGAATGTTACGCAGCGGCGGACCTGCTGCGCGATCGTATCCAGCATCGCTTCGGGCTTCTTCCGGGCAATGTATTCCATCTGTACGCTGCTGACCGGCACGTCGACCACCAGCCGCGTCCGGGCGGCGGTGCGCAGCGCTTCCCAGGCGCGGTCCACGCCTTCCGCCGTGAGGCCGACCGGCAGCGCCAGCGTAGTATGATGAATCAAGGACGCGAGCGTCTTGACAAAGATGCTGTCCGCCTTG
>CACXEB010000117.1 GCA_902766515.1 uncultured Eubacteriales bacterium | reverse complement strand
TCATGATGCCGGCGCCCACCGTGTCAAAGATGCGCAGGTTCTCCTCAATCTGTTCCATTTCGTTGCAGCCGGACAGCACGACGGCCACCTCGGGATGGTCGCAGAGCCAGCGGAAAGCCCATTCCACCGCGGAGCGCTTCACAGGGAACGCGTCGTACAGCGCCTGCACGTTGGCCGGGGCCTTCGCCAGCCGGCCGCCCAGCAGCCCTTCCATGATCACGACGGGAATGCCCTTCTGCCCGGCCAGCTGCAGGCCCTTCGTGCCGGCCTGGTTGTCCACGTCCATGAAGTTGTACTGGATCTGGACCATGTCCCAGTCCCAGTCGTTGATGATGTATTCGAAGTCCTCGTACGGTCCGTGGAAGGAGAAGCACTTGTAGCGGATCTTGCCCGCTTTTTTCATGTCGTCGAAGAATTCGGGCGCGCCGATGGACTTGAAGTACTCCCACTTCTCCTTGTTGATGCCGTGCATCAGGTAGAAATCGACGTGGTCTGTCTGCAGCTTTTTGAGCTCGCCGTCCAGCAGCGCCTGCATTTCCTCGCGGTTGTGGACATGCTCTGCCGGCATCTTGGTGGCGATCAACACCCGGTCGCGGTAACCGTCCAGCAGCGCCTTGCCAAGGACGATCTCCGAGGTCTTGCCCAGGTATACGTACGCGGTATCCAGGTAGGTCACACCGCCGTCGATGGCGCGGCGGATCAGGGAAATGGCTTTCTGCTCGTCGATCGTGCTGTCTCCGGACGCGTTGCCGTTGAAGCGCATGCAGCCAAGGCCGAAAGCCGAGACCTGGATGCCGAGTTTGCCCATGGTACGGTACTGCATAGTCATCCTCCTTATACCAATGAATTAAAGTAAGCACCAACAAAGATTGCGGGAGAATTCCAGTAGATGGCGATTTCATTCGTGTCGGCGGAAGGGGTCTCGTCCAGGTAGTACCGGGCGGGCGGCGTCATTTCGCCGAGCCGCTCCCGGGTGACCGGATAAGGGAAGCACTGGTTGGGACCGCCGGCGATCAGGCCCGGCACCGGCGCGTCGATGCCATCCGCGCCTGAGGGCCGGTGGTGCGGGTGCTGTACGGACCGCTCCCCGAAGCCGGTGACAAAGCACAGGTCCAGCGCGTTGAGCCCCAGGGCGTAGTGCCATTGCAGCAGCGCGGCGTCCCGCATGTCCTCCCGGCCGGTCAGCAGCCCGTGCAGGATCATCGCCATCGCGTTGCCCAGGATAGGCAGGATGCTGCCCCAGACATAGCGGTCGGCGGGCAGGGCGGTGCCATAGCCGGATTGGGCGGACAGGGTCAGCAGCCCCGCGCTCTGGGCAAGGAAGTCCTCCCTCAGGCGGTCGTACAAGACCGGGCCGGCCTTTTCCCGCAGGTCGAACAGGCAGCACAGGGCGCCCAGGCCGCCGACATTGGCCCAGCCGAACTGGGTCAGATGCTGGCCCTCCGCGTACAGGGCCTCCGCCGCCTGGCGACAGGCTGCTTCTCCCGTGGCGGCGTACAGCTCGCACGCGGCCCAGAAGCGCTCGTCCCGGTCGCTGCCGTCGCCGTACTGGCCGGTCCGCACGCCCTCCGGGTTGCGGAAGGGGACGGCGTCCGGGTGGGCATCCAGCCACTGCCAGGCCCGGCGGGCCGACATCAGCAGGTGATGGGCGAACGGGGCGTCGCCGGCCTCATAGACGCGGCTGGCGAGCGCCAGGCAGGCGCAGGCGGCTGCGGTGGCACAGGAGGAAACCGGCATCAGGTACTCGGGCTCCGTGTCATCCTCCGGCATGATGAAGGGCGCGAAGCGCGCCTTGGTCAGCTTGTGGTGGAACGCGCCGTCGTCCCGCTGCATCTGCAGCAGCCACTCAAGCTCGTACCGCGCTTCGTTGAGGATATCCGGCCAGCCGTTGCCCGTTTCCGGGATGTTCAGCGGATCGGAGCAGCCGCCGGGAAACAGCCGCCACGCGTACAGCAGGTGGGCGACGGTGACCGCGCCGGGGGCCACGTACTTGCCGTAATCGCCCGCGTCGTGCCAGCCGCCGGTGACCCGCCGACGGACGGTCCGATCCTCCCAGTCAACAGCCGGAGCCGTATGGCAGGCGGCGTGGACGTAAGGGCCCGCGTGGCGGGGCAGGAGCGCGCAGCCGCAGCGCTGGTAGTACAGGCCTTTGATCAGGGCGTTTGTCACGTCCCGCCAGGGCCGGGCGGCGACCGTCAGCGTCCGCTGCCCGGTCCCGTCGCTGAGGGTATACATGCCCGCGGGCAGGGGACCGGGATCGATCAGCGTGACCCGGTCGCCGGAGGCCGCGTCCGTCTCCGCCGGGCAGAGCTGCCATTCGCGGAGGACCCGGCTGCCTGCGTCGGTCAGCCGCACCAGGCCGCTGCCGGTCACGGCGGCCCGGATGGGCAGGCTTTCGGCATAGCCCAGCTGGTTCAGCCGGATGCCGGTTGTCGTCAATGGATTCATATGGATCTCCGGATCAGACCATCATCCGGTAGATGGCTTCGCAGTCGGCTTCCGTCAGGGTCACAAAGCCGCTGATGCTGCCCTGGCGGCCGTCGCCCCAGCACAGCATATGGACCAGTGTGGGGATGTCCTCTTCCCGCGCGCCCAGCTCGGCAAAGCTGCCCGGCATCCCGATGGACTTGAAGAACCGGCGCATCCGCTCGATGCCTTCCCGGGCCGTGACCTCGGGATGGGCAAAGTCCATCTCGCAGCCCCAGACCCGGACGGCGGCCTGGGCAAAGCGCATCACGTCGTGCTTCATGACATACGTGAAGACGGCGGGCATGGTGACCGCGAGGCCCGCGCCGTGGGCGCAGTCATACAGCGCGGACAGCTCATGCTCGATGTTGTGGCTGTTCCAGTCCTGGCTCCGGCCCACACCGCAGGAGTTGTTGTGGGCCATCATGCCGGCCCACATGATGTTGGCGCGGGCGTCGTAGTTGTCCGGGTCGGCGATCACGCGCGG
>CACXEB010000116.1 GCA_902766515.1 uncultured Eubacteriales bacterium | reverse complement strand
GACGACCGCCGCACGGAGCTTTCCCCGGTGGAAGGCGAGATCGACGTGGAAGACCTGATCGCCGTGGACGACATGGTGGTCACGCTGACCCACTACGGCTACGTGAAGCGCATCTCCAAGTCCGTCTACCGGGCCCAGAACCGCGGCGGCAAGGGCGTCAGCGGCATGACCACCCGCGACGAGGACTTCGCGGAGCAGATCTGCGTCGTGAACACGCACCAGGACGTGATGTTCTTCACCAACCTCGGCCGCGTGTACATGCTGCGCTGCTACCAGATCCCCGAGGCGGGCCGCACGGCCCGCGGTACGGCCATCATCAACCTGCTGCAGCTGGCCACGGGCGAAAAGGTGACCACCATGCTGCCGCTGCCCAAAGAGGGCGACGGATACAGCCTGATCATGGCGACGCACGGCGGCTACATCAAGAAGACCGACCTGGACGAATTCCGCAACCTGCGCAAGATGGGCCTCATCGCCGTCACCCTGATGGAAGGCGACGAGCTGGTCGGCGTGCGCCTCTGCCGCGAGGGCGATACCCTGCTGATGGGCACGCGCGACGGCCGGTCCATCCGCTTCAGCACCGGCGATGTCCGCGCCATGGGCCGCACAGCCCGCGGCGTGCGCTCGATGAAGCTGCGCGCGGATGACGAGGTCATCGACCTGTGCGTCATCGAAGAGGGCGGCCTGGTGCTGAACGTCACCGAGAACGGTTTCGGCAAGCGGACCGATCCGGACCAGTACCGGGAGCAGAGCCGCGGCGGCTACGGCGTCAAGGCCATGGACCTGACCGACAAGACCGGCCGCATGACCGCCCAGCTGATTGTTCATGAGGACGAGGACCTCCTGCTGATCACGGACGACGGTACCATCATCCGCATGCCCGTCAGCGGCATTCGCATCTGCGGCCGCGTGACCCAGGGCGTGCGCCTGATGCGCATCGGCGACCAGCGCCGGATCATCTCCGTCTGCCGCGCCGAGCCGGAGGAGCCGGAAGGCACGGAGGAGCCGGAGGGTACGGAAGCGCCGGACGGCATTGACGCGCTGGACGACGGCCCGGAAACGGCCCCGGCGGCGTCCGACGATGATGAGATCTGATAGGATGGAATGAAACCTGACAAGGAGACCGCCCCGTGCGGATATGATGCAATGATGAAGCGCCTGTTCCTCTGTTTAGCCGCCGCAGCCCTGCTGCTTTCCTGCTGCCCGCCGGCCGGAGCGGTATCCGGCGCAAACTGGACCGTCACCGAAACCGGGTTCACCTATTCCTTCGAGGATCCGGAAAACCCCTACCTGCTGCTGACCTATAAAACGTCCACCGAGTCCGGCACCTATGTCCTGACCGGCCAGAATGGCCGCTATGAGGGCGAGGTCCCGCTGCGCTACAGCCAGGGTGCGAAAAACGTCAGGATCGAGGTCAAAACGCCCGCCGGGAAAAGCGCCGGCACCGCCTCGCTGGGCCTCATGAGCGCAGCTGCGCCCGCCGCCGTCAAACAGGACGCCGGCGCGGCGGCCAAGGTGCGCGACCTCACCCTGACCCCGGGCGACCACGCGATCGGCCTCCGATTTACCGCCCCGGGCCACCATCAGGTGACCGTCACGGTCTCCTCCGTGATGCAGAAAGCGCAGTATGTGCTGAACGGGACAGAGGACGGCGTTTTTTCCGACATGATCCTGCTGCCCTGCGTGAACCAGCGCGACCTGGTCAAGGTGACCGTCAAGTCCGTGCGCAACAAGGAGCTGGCGGCCGGGCAGGAGCGCACGCTGTTCGTCATTCCCGACGCGGGCGAAACGGCGGCCGAAGGCCCCCTTTCCGGCGTCAAGGTCTGCATCGACCCGGGCCACCAGGCCCTCCAGGTCAAGGCCGGCACCGTCTACCAGTACCCCGGCGCCTCCAAGCGGGTCTCCGGGGGTAACTCCACGATGGCGCAGGGCATCGTCACCTACCGCAAGGAATCCGTCGGCGTGCTGGAGATCTCCTACCGCCTGTGCCGCATGCTGCGCGAGCAGGGCGCCGAGGTCGTCATGACGCGCTGGGTCGAGGACACTGCCGTGACCAACATGGAGCGGGCGGAGTACGCCAACGCGGAAAACGCGGACTACTGCCTCCGCATTCACCTGAACAACTCCTCCCAGCATACCAACAACGCCGTCTACGCCTACGGCCCGCTCAACTCGCCCTACGCGAAGGAGGCGCTGCCCTTCGAGCAGTACCGCGACACCGCCCAGACCATCCTGGACGGCCTGAAGGAAGCCACCGGCGTCCAGGGCGGCGTCGTCCGGATGTCCGACCAGTTCGTCGGCAACAACTGGACCCGGATGCCCACCTTCCTGCTGGAATGCGGCTTCCTCTCCACCCCGGCCAACGACTGGATCCTGACCACCGCCGACTACCAGGACAAGATCGCCCGCGGCATCGTCAACGGGCTCATCGACGTGGTGCAGGGCCGACTGCGGCATTTCGTCAAACATTAAACGCACGATGGTTTCCGGGGCCATCGGACGCGACACTGTCCGGGATCGTGATGCCCGTCAGGCTGCTGCAGTCTGAGAAAGCGCCGCTGCCGATGCTGGTGACGCTATTGGGGATCACAATCTCCGCCAGGTTGCTGCGGCGAAAGAAAGCGTGGCCGCTGATACGGGTGATGCCGTTTTCAATCACCACTGTATGCACACTTTCCCCGGACCATGGCGGCACGTCATAATACATCATGACCCCGTTGCTCCCGCCTCCGCCAAGATCGTCAGCACGCCCTGGCCGTCCAGAACCCATTCAACGCCAAAGCCGCAAGTGCCGCTCATATCGGCCTGCGCCATGCAGGCCAGGACCATACAGGCCGCGAATATCGCCAGGCATATCAACCGTCTCGCGCACCGCGCACGAGAGGCGAGGCTGCGTCGACCGCAGTGCAGCGCAGCGGGGGCGTAAAAGGCGCTTGCAGATGGATATGAGGTAGACGGAAAGCAGTATGAGCATCTGTCTGACACGGTTGGCAAACAAAAACGGATTGTTGTGTTGATCACAGCAGTCCGTTTTTTGACTGTTCTTCACTTGTTTTTGCTGGCGATTTGAAGAAAAACAAACTGTCAATATGTGAAATAACTTTATTGTTAGTATTGATAGTGTCTTCACCTCCCGGATCTGTCGGAGTATAATAAACACAGATCATGATGATTCGGAGGTCGATAGAATGAAGCTGACACTTGCAGAGAATATCCGCGCATTTCGGAAAGAACGGCGATTGACTCAGG
>CACXEB010000115.1 GCA_902766515.1 uncultured Eubacteriales bacterium | reverse complement strand
TGCGCCACGTGCTGGACCTGGCGGCCGTCCTGGGCGCGAAAAACCTGCGCATGTTTTCGTTCTATGTGCCCGAGGGGCGTCAGGCGGCGTTCCGCGGCAAGGTGATCGACCAGGTGGGGCAGATGCTGGCGGCGGCCGAGGGCAGCGGCATCACCCTGTGCCATGAGAATGAAAAGGGCATCTACGGGGACATGGCGGACCGCTGCGCCGACCTGCTGAATGTGTATCCCGGGATGGCGGGGATCTTCGATCCCGCCAACTTCGTCCAGTGCGGGCAGGATACCCTGGCGGCGTGGGCGCTGCTGAAGGACCGGATCAAATACCTGCATATCAAGGACGCGCTGCCGGACGGCCGCGTGGTGCCCTCCGGGCACGGCATCGGCCACGTGCCGGAGATCCTGCGGGATTTCCGCGCGATGGGCGGGCAGGCCG
Source organism: uncultured Eubacteriales bacterium (assembly GCA_902766515.1). The sequence continues at coordinate 5,700 of CACXEB010000115.1, read as the reverse complement.
TCACGGTGGAGCCGCACCTGAGCGTGTTCGACGGGCTGAAGGGGCTGGAGCGGGCCGGCCATCGCACGCAGGTGGACGCCTTTGAATACCCCAGCAGCGACGCCGCGTTCGACGCGGCCTGTGAAGCGCTGAAGGCGCTCGTGTGACCGGTCAGCAAATAAACAGCGTTCCCGGTTTGCTGCCGGTATTTGTGGCAATCAACGGGCATTCCTTCATTGGAGGTGCAGTATGAATACCATTACAGATGCCCGGAAAATATACGAGCTTTCCAAGATCTGGAAGGAAGCTGCGTATAATTTCGCCTTCTGGGACAAGGTGGATATCGATTGGGACAAGGCGTATGAAACAGCGCTTGCGCGGGTCCTGGATACGAAAGACCTCTATGATTATTACCTGGAGCTGCAGCGATTCGTTGCCCTGCTGAACGACGGCCATACAGACGTCAGTTTCCCGAACGAAATCGTTCAGGACGCCGAATGCTTCTCCATGTTCCCCGTATACCTGGCGAAGCCCGGGGACGAGATCATCGTGGCCGCCACGTCCGAGGATGTCAAGGATGATATTCCTTTATGCTGCGTCCTGGTCAAAATCGACGGAACGGACATCCATGATTATATCAGGGAAAACTGTTATCCGTACTTATGGCATGCCAACGAGGCGGCCTGCGGCATGCTGGTGCTGAACAGGCTGGTATTCGGCAGGCGCGGAAGCAGCGCGGTCTTCACGTTCGCAAAGGAGGGGAGACAATTCGATGTCCGGCTGGAAAGAACAGATCCCTCCAAAATCATATGGCATCAGGCGGAGCCGGTTCCCCAAAGCGGCGCTGCCCCAAGGACGGTCAGCAGCTCGAATGTGCATACTGTGCAAATCACCGACGACGGGATCGCGGTCATCAGGATCGCTTCATTCAATGATGACGCCATGCCACAAAAAATCTATGCCTGTTTTGACGAACTGAAGAACGCGAAGGGCTATATCATCGATGTCAGAGGCAACAGCGGCGGAAACAGCGGAAACGCTGACGCAGTCGCCGCCATGTTTATCAACGGGGATTTTCACAGCTGCTATGCTGAAACCCAGCGCTATGAACCCACATATAAAGCATGGGCGATGTTCCGGGAGGACTTCAAAGGCCTTTCGCTGGATGACGCAATGCTGAAATATGCGGATGACGAGTACAGCCTGAAAGCCTACCGAATGCGAAAGAATGTATTCTACGTCAGGGATGAAGGAAAAGCTGTCGTGAATACCGCCCCGGGAAGACTGAACGGGCCGGTCGCCGTCCTGATGAATCAATACACGTTTTCCGCTGCGGAGGATTTCATTGACGTGATGAAAATGTATACTGATGCGGTTTTCATCGGGAACAACACCGGAGGCACCAGCGGCCAGCCTTTGTGCGAAGCGCTTGAAAGCGGCGGCTGTTTCCGGATCTGTACGCGCAGATGCATCGCCCAGAACGGTGAGGACATCTACAACAAAGGGTTTACGCCCGACATCAGAATCATCCCGACAGCGGAAGACATCGCATCAGGCCGGGATATGGCGCTGGAAAAAGGGATGGAAATCATCAATGCGTCCATCCGCGGATATCCTTAATCGAGAAACAGCTCCATATACCGCCGGAAGGTGCGGAAGCCGGCGGCTTCGTAGAACGCCAGGGCGTCCTGGTTGAATTCCCACATGTTCAGCTCAATGCGGCGGATCCCCTTCTCCCGGGCATAGTCCCGGGTGAAACCGACCAGGGCCGAGGCGACGCCCCGGCGGCGCCAGGCCTCGTCCACGCAGAATTCGTCGATGTCCAGGAAATCGCGCTCGTACATGAAGGGGTTTTCGGGCTTGCGGATGTGATGCAGCACGGCGAAGCCGCAGATCCGGCCGTCGGCCTCGGCCACCGCGATGTCCTGTTCCGGGTCGTCCTGGATCACGCGGACGAAATTCCGCAGCTCGTCGCTGAAGCCGGGCTTGAACACCTCGGGCTTGCCGGCGACGTGCAGGTCGTTGACCTGTTTGCGCAGGATGTTGACGCTTTCGAGGTCGGCATCCCGGGCGATGCGGACGGTCACCGGCGCGGGCTGCCGGTCCCGGCGCTTCTGCCAGTCGCCGCGCAGGATCGCGTAAAAGGCGACGTCACAGATGCCCGTGTTGTTCCGGCCCGCCTGGCGGAAGATGCCCTCCCGCCGCATCCCGGCCTTCTCCATGACCCGGCCGGATTTGGGGTTGGCAATGTCATGGCAGGCGGTGATCCGGCGAAGGCCCGCCGTGCCGAACAGGTAATCGATGACGGCCTGCAGCGCCTCCGGCATGATGCCGCTGCCCCAGTGCTGCCGGCTGAGGCAGTAGCCGATGTCGGCAGCCTCGATATCGGGGCGCAGCTGGACGACCGCGATGTTGCCGATCACCGCGCCGGACGCTGCGAGGACGATGGCCCAGTTGAAGTAGCCGCCGTCATTGTACCGGGGGACCCAGTCGTTGAGGACCATCCGGGTGACCCCGGCGTCGCTGTGGGTCGGCCAGGTCAGGAAGCGGGTGACCTCCGGGTCGGAGGCCCAGTTCTGATACATCTCTTCCGCGTCATCCACGGTATAGGGCCGGAGGATCAGCCGGCCGGTCCGGAGGACCTGCGTGCCTGTCTGGTTCATCGGTTTTCCTTTCACCCCTTCGGGGTCAGTTCATCAGATATGTGGCGATGTAGACGGTATCCTCCGGCACAGGCAGGCCGGGGTCGGCGCATGTGAGGCGCGGGGCGCTGCCGGCCAGTCCGAGCGCAAAGTGGCACAGCGCGATGCCCATGTCGATCTTCTGGATGTCCCAGCCGCTGGCGTCCGTGTAGCCGCGGACCTTTTTTTCGTAGAAATGGGCGGCATTGTCCCGCAGGACGACGCGCCAGGGCTGCTTGTTGACCGCGGAGGGCGCCCAGCGGACCATCTCCAGCGCATCCGCTGCCCGTCCCGCCGCTGCCGGGGTGAGGGGACGGCTGAAATCTCCGTCGAAAAACAGCTCGCCGAACGGCAGGCGGGCGTCGGCCTGGATGCCCTTGCGCATCAGGGTCTCCCGCAGGGACATTTTCGCGGCCGGATGCCCCAGCGGGCTGACGCAGGGCATCACTTCCCCGTCCGCCAGGCCCATGGCCCGCTCAAACGCGGGGCGGTTCATGGTGCCGGCGATCCAGGTTGTGCCGATGCCCATGGACTGCGCGTACAGCACGATCTCCTCAAAGGCGCAGCCGAATGCTTCCTCCGCGTGGGGCGCCCGGCGCATCTTGCCGGCGATGTAGGTGTCCGTCCCGGCGATCACGGGGCTGGACAGGCCGTTTTCCGCGGCGCTCAGGATGCGCCAGGTGATCGGCAGGTCAAAAAGGTTCTCCCGGGCCTGCGCGTATCCGAGCAGCGCCTCTTTCTCATCGTCACTGAGGGGCCGGCCGTCGAAGGTCCGGACGCTGCGCCGGCTGCGGACCAGTTCCATCGTGGTCATGGCCGGACTTCCTCCGCCCATGCCTTCAGGTCCGCGTCGGAAACCTGGCTGTCCAGCCGCCTGCCGGTGTCCACCGTGGCCTGATCGCTGACCAGGCCGCGGATGTGTGCGGCCGTATTCCCGATGCCGCTGCCGCCGGAGGTGCAGAAGGGGATGATCGTCTTGCCCGCGAAATCGTACGCGGTCAGGAAGGTGTCCACCACGCTGGGCTCGCGGTTCCACCAGATGGGGAAGCCGACATACACTACGCTGTACCGCGCCATGTCCGCGACGCTTCCTTCGATCGCGGGACGGCAGCCCGGATCGGCCATCTCGAGCGAGCTGCGGGAGTGCTTGTCGTTCCAGTCCAGGTCCTCCTGGGTGTAGGGCGTCTCCGGTCTGATTTCAAACAGGTCGGCGTCCGCGGCCGCGGCCAGCGCTCTGGCGACGCGGGCTGTGACGCCGCTCGCGGAAAAATAGGCAACCAATGTGCTGCTCATGGCATTGACCTCCCCTGATGATCGGATGGTATGGAATCGGAAAGCAGGCGCCGGCCCACCGCCGCGCCGCGTGCTTATTGTGTCATATTTCAGGCGCTTTGTAAAGAAAAATCGTGTGTGGGACGCGCTGAAAGCAGGGAATTCCGGAAACCCGTGGAATACTACAGGGATATATCCGGGCGGTGCGGCGCGCCGCTGAATATGAATGGAGGAGGACCCCCGATGGCAATGATGGAGAGACCCTGCGTGCGGGATACGATGGGCGGCAGGTGCTGGGAGCACGCATTTGACGCCTTTGAACTCAAGGCCTATGTGCCGGAGAACAATCTGGACGGACAGACCAACAACTACGGCTTCCGCGCGCCGCTGCTGCTGGTCTTTGAGGAAGCGAAACAGGATATGGACAGCGCGGTCCGCTTCGCGCGGGAGAGCGGCCTGGCGGAGATCGCAGCGAGTCACGATACCGCCGTGCTGTTCATCTGGCCGCGCGCGGCCGGCGGTTGGGCGGCGGCGGATGAGCGCCTCTATGCCGCCGTCATCGCCGAGATCAAAATGATCCAGGTCTACCAGGACGGCATCGTGGAAAACTACGATTTCTTTGCCCAAAAGTTCAGGGGATATTTCGTCCGCGGCGCGGTGTTCCGGGCGGACATCTACAGCTTCGGCGCGTCGGCGGACTATGTGGCGGCGCACCTGCTGAAGACGCAGCAGGGCGAGTACCTCTGGGGACCGGGAGAAATCACCCCGGCCATGTGCTCAATGGAGCGGCTGAGCGTGATGCCCGTGGTGGAGCGCCGGGATATTCCGGTGCTGAGCGTCGGCAACAGCGACGCCGTCAACCGGGCGTTTGACGGCTGTGAATACAAGCTGATCAAGGACCGGGCGGATTACCGGGCGGACTTTGACAGCTTCGTGAAGCGGTTCAAGATGTGGTGCGGCAGGATCGAGCTGGAGCCCGACTTTGAAGCGCTGGGCATGACAGAGGACGCGGGCAGCGTGACCGTCACGACCTCTCCCGCCAACCGGGGCCGCTTCAGGGACCGGCCCACGCACAAGGTGGGGTATTTTGCCTATTACAACAACGCGGCGATGGACCAGGGGCCGGTGCCGCTGGTGGTCGGCTTCCATGGCGGCGGCGACTCGTCCATGTACCTGACCTACGTCGCGGGCTGGTGGGAGCTCGCGCACAAGTACGGCTTCCTGTTCGTGTCGGTGGAAAACCACCTCGACGTACCGGCCGCGGAAGCGGTGCAGGTCATCGAGGCGCTCCAGCAGCGCTATCCCATCGACCCGTGCCGGATCTACGCGACCGGCTTTTCCATGGGCAGCGGCAAATGCTGGGACCTCTTCCAGGAGTTTCCCGGCGTCTTTGCAGGGCTCATGCCCGCCAGCGCGCTCTTCCCGGTCCGGAAGACCTTCTACGGCGAGACGGTGGACATGGACCGGATCAACCAGGAGACGCCCGTGCCGGTCTTCTATTCCGGCGGCGAGGAATCCCCGCTGCCCGAGCTGCCCTGCCAGGTGGAAACCTGCCTCGAGCGGGCGCAGTACGTCGCCCGTGTCAACCGGGTCCGGCAGGATTTCAGCGCGCTCAGCTTCGCGGAAAAGGACGGATGGGCGGATCCCGTCTGGGGCCTCAGGGGCGAGCGGATCGAAAAGATCGACGATCCGACCCGCGGCAGCACGCTGACCGTGCACTATTATGACAGCACGGACGGCGTCTGCCGCACCGCCTTCGCCAGCGTCA
>CACXEB010000114.1 GCA_902766515.1 uncultured Eubacteriales bacterium | reverse complement strand
CTGGAACTGGCCAGCCAGGCGGCGCTGCGGCCGGTGCTCGTGCTGATGCGGTCGCCGGCGGAGACGCTGCCGATCACGGAGAGCTACCTCCGCGTGATCTACGCGGGCCTGCCGGTCGTGATGGCGCTCAACGTGGCCAGCGGCTTCCTGCATGCGCTGGGCAACAGCAAAACCCCGCTGATCGCCCTGGTCTGCTCGACGGTGGTCAATATCGCGCTGGACTGGCTGTTCATCGGCCCGCTGGGCATGGGCACGGACGGCGGCGCGCTGGCGACCGTGACGGCGCAGTGCGTGTCGGCCGCCGTGTGCCTGCTGGAGGTGCTGCGCCTGACGGAATTGCGCCCCGCGCGGCCGGACTGGCGGCCGGACCGCCGGATGATCGCGCGGCTGGCCCGCCTCGGCGTGCCGATCGCCTTCCAGAACCTGATCATTTCAGTAGGCGGCCTGATCCTGCAGGGCGTGGTGAACGCGTTCGGCTTTGTGTTCATGGCCGGCTACAATGTGGCGGCCCGCCTGCAGGGGCTGGTGGAGATCGCCGGGTCGTCCCTGGGAAACGGGGTCGGCACCTTTACGGGCCAGAATTTTGGCGCGAACCGGCTGGACCGCGTGCGGTCGGGACTGAACCGGTCCGCGCTGATTGGCCTTGGGCTGGCGCTGACGGTCGGTGGCCTGATCGCGCTGGGCGGGCGGCCCGTGCTGACGCTGTTCGTCCGGGATGAGGCGGAGATCGCCGGCCCGGTGCTGGATATCGGCGAGACATTCCTGCGGGTCATGGCGGCCGGCCTGCCGATGCTCTACCTGCTGTTCGTCTACCGGTCCGCCCTGCAGGGGCTGGGGAATACCTTCATCCCGATGCTGTCGGGGTTCGTGGAGCTGGTCATGCGGGTCGGCGCCGCGCTGCTGCTGCCCCTGCTGATCGGCGTCTGGGGCGTCTACCTGGCGGAAATCGCCGCCTGGATCGGCGCGGGCGCCTTCCTGATCGTCGGCTGCCGCCGCGAGCTGAGAAAACTGTCATAGCCGGAGAAGGGATATGTGGAGAAATATCGGGATATTCGCGCACGTGGACGCGGGCAAGACGACCCTGTCGGAGCAGCTGCTGGTGCACGCGGGCGTCGTCCGCCGGGCGGGCAGCGTGGATCAGGGCACGGCCCACACGGACGACCTGCCGGTGGAGCAGCGCCGGGGCATCTCCGTCCGCGCGGCCTGCGTGTCGCTGCCCTGGAAGGGCGTGACCATCCAGCTGATCGACACGCCCGGCCACGTGGATTTTTCGGCGGAGATCGAGCGGTCCTTCTGGGCCATCGACGCGGCGGTGCTGGTGGTTGACGCCGCGCAGGGCGTCCAGCCGCAGACGGAAACGCTGTTCCGCGCGCTGAAGGAGCAGGGCCTGCCCTTCCTGATCTTCCTCAATAAAATGGACCGCCCCGAGGCGGACGCGGAGGCGGCGCTGGAGTCCGTCCGCAGGCGACTGACCCGGGACATCGTGCCGCTGTGGGACGCGGAAGCGCTGGCGGAATGCGTCTGCGAGCGGGACGAGGCGCTGCTCGACCGCTACCTGGACGGCGAGACCCTCCCGCGGGATGTGCTGGAAGCGCGCCTGGCCGCATGGGCGGCGGCCGGGACGGTTTACCCGGTCCTCAGGGGCTCGGCCCTCCGGGACAGGGGCATCGAGGACCTGCTGGATGCGATGGTGCGTTTCCTGCCCCCGCCGGACACGGGGCATACGGCCCTGTGCGGCGTGGCCTTTGCCGCGGCCTCGGACCGGGTCATGGGCAAGGGGCACTGGATCCGCCTGTACGGGGGCACGCTGGAGAACCGGATGGCGGTGGATATCCCCGCGGGCCGGGACCGGGTGACGGGCGAGCCCGTCCTGGTGCAGCGGAAGATCAGCCGGATCCGGGATATCGCGGGCCGGGACATCGACGCGCTGCAGGCGGGCATGGTCGGCGTCGTCTACGGGCTGGGCGGTCTCCGGATCGGGCAGGTCCTCGGCGATCCGGCGCTGCTGCCGCGGAAGGTGCAGCCCGGCCGGCTGAAGACCCCGCTGATCACCGTGCAGGTGATCCCCGAGCGGCCGGACGACCTGCCGCAGGTGCGGGCGGCCTGCGAAACGCTGTCGGAGGAGGATCCGCTGCTGCATGCCCGCTATTCCGCCATGACCGGGGAGCTGCAGCTGCACGTGATGGGCAAGGTGCAGCTGGAGATCCTCCAGGAGATGCTCGTGACCCGTTTCGGCCTCCGGGTGACCTTCGGCGATCCGACGGTCATCTACCGGGAGACGATCCGGCGCCCCGCGGGCGGCTTTGTCGCCTATACCATGCCGAAGCCCTGCTGGGCGGTGCTCGAATTCCAGCTGGAGCCCGCGCCCCGGGGCAGCGGTGTGTCGTTTTCGTCCGTCGTGCCGGTCCGGGACATCATGGCCGGCTACCAGCGCCAGGTGGAGCAGGCCCTGCCGCTCGCCCTCGGCCAGGGCCGGCTCGGGTGGCCCGTCACGGACGTGAAGATCACCCTGATCGGCGGCAACCACCACCTGATCCACACCCATCCCCTCGACTTCATCGTCGCGACCCCCATGGGCATCCAGGACGGCCTGCGCAACGCCGGCAGCGTCCTGCTGGAGCCAATTCTCGAGGTGCGCTTCGTCCTGCCCGCCGGACAGGTCGGCCGGGTGATGAGCGATGTCCGCCAGATGCGGGGCGAGGTGCTGGAAAGCGCCGCCGGGGAGGACACTGCCGCGCTGACCGCCCTTATCCCCGTGGCGACCAGCATGGATTATCCGACGGCGTTCGCCTCACTGACCGGCGGCAAGGGCAGCATGAGCGCCTCCCTGCACGGCTACCGCGAATGCCCGCTGGAGCTGGGCCGCACGGCGCCCCGGCGCGGGGTGGACCCGCTGGACACCGCCAGATACATCCTCGCGGCCCGGAGCGCCCTGGAGGGCGATATCTTCACCGCGGCCTGGATGGATGAAGGATGAACGACAAAACCCGGACCGCCGCGGCGGTCCGGGTTGGATGAGAATGGGTGCCTGTGCTGCGCGTCAGAACGCGGCGGTCAGGTCGGCCAGGGTCACGTTCGCTTCGTTATCGTCCTTTTCGAGGAGGATGACCACATTGCCGGACATCCAGCATTCCGACTGGTTTTCCAGCTTGCTGTCGTCATCGGCGGCATAGAGGGCGGCGCCCAGCGCGGCGGGATCCGTGGGGGTGGATTCGCCGTACTTTTCGGTCAGCATGGCCTTGACCTGGTCATAGGCGCCGGGGACATCGTCGTAGTCCACATGGACGGCGAACAGCTTGTCGTTGAGCAGGATGTACTTGACGTCGGCGCGCAGGCCGTTGACGGTCGTGTGTTCGACTTCCACTTCGGTGAAAACGAGGTCGATCAGGGTGTCTTCGGTATCAATTTCATAGTGGGTGGTGCCGAGGGCGGCAATCAGGTCAGCCTGGCTCATCCCGAAGGTGATGCCTTCACGGATCGTAAAGGGGGCGGCGGCTTCCTCAGCGAGGACAGCGGCAGAGATCATCAGGCACAGGGCCAGCAGGGCGGCAACAGCTTTCTTCATTTCGGTTTCTCCTTCATTTATCCTGCCGTCTTGGCGGGTCGTATTGCGGAGCGGATGCTCCTGACACTAAATGATACGTAGAGAAAACGGACCTGGCAGGAAAACCGTTACATTTTTCCGATCCGGAAGCGCGATGCAATTTCCCGCCGGCAGGAATGGTATGATCCATGCGTTCCGGAAAGCGGCGGCAAACCCGGCCGACGGCAGCCGGAGGACAGGAGGTACGCCATGAAAACACTGACAGAAATCAGCAAGCTGATATCCCTGGTGCTGCGGCATCAGCCGGAGGCGCTGGGGCTGACCATGGACGCGCACGGCTGGGTCAGCACGCAGGAGCTGATCGAAAAGCTGAACAGCAGGCAGGCGTTTGACATGGCCATGCTGGAGGAGATCGTGCGCACGGACAGCAAGCAGCGCTATTCCTTCAACGCCGACCGGACATGCATCCGCGCCAACCAGGGCCATTCCATTCCGGTCGACCTGGAGCTGCTGCCCCAGGAACCGCCGAAGACGCTCTACCACGGGACAGCGACCCGCTTCGCGGCCAGCATTGAGCAGGAGGGCCTGAAACCCATGCAGCGCCAGTATGTGCACCTGTCCGCCGATGTCCGGACCGCCGTGGCGGTGGGGCGGCGTCATGGCACGCCGCTGGTGTACACCGTGGACGCGGAAGCCATGCGGCAGGCGGGTCACCTGTTCTACCGCTCCGAAAACGGCGTGTGGCTGACGGCGGCGGTGCCGCCGGCGTACCTGAAGCGGGCGGAGCCGGAGCAGCCTTCCCTGTAATTTGCTGATTCAAATCATTGTTCTGAAAGGAGAAAGCGATGTCACCGATCGTATGGATCGCCCTTGTGGTGCTTGCGGTGGTGGTGACGGCGATCCGCGCCGGCATTGCCCAGAAAAACGCGAACGAGGTTTCCCAGGCGGAAAGCGCCCGGACGGACGATAATGCCCGAAAACTGAGCGAGCTGGCCGCCAGGGAGGGACTGCAGCCCGGGATCACCTATGCTTCGTCCAAGGCGATGCTGGCTGTGGACAGGGACAAAAACACCTTCCTGTACAGCGTCGACGGCATCGCCAATGTCGTGCCCGCGGAG
>CACXEB010000113.1 GCA_902766515.1 uncultured Eubacteriales bacterium | reverse complement strand
CGCGTCAGCGATTTCTACCTTGCAGATTTGCCGCACAGGCAAATCTGAGAGGGGGGTCCCGAAGGGGGGACGCCAGTCCCCCTTTCGGTCACTGTTCACCCCGTGAACAGTGACTCATATTCTACGATCCGTCAAAAAAATTATTGACAAATTATACGAATTTGGTGTTTAATGGGCCCAGGAAATCGGATACAATGATCGCGGAGCAAACGAAAAGGCTGCGCTGCAGCCGGAACGGAGGAAGCGATCATGCATCAGACCATCCAGTTGAACACCGTGAACGTGAACGCCATTCGAAGGGGCAGCGCCAGGATCGAAGAAAGGATTTCCGGGAGGAAGGCATGGAAAACAATCTGGCTGAGAATATCCGCAGTTATCGGAAAAGCCTGGGCCTTACCCAGGAACAGCTCGCGGAAAAGCTCGGCATCACGCTGGGAGCGGTTTCCAAATGGGAACGGGGAAGCTCAGAGCCGGATCTGTCGTACATCATGGATCTCGCCGACTGCTTTCACGTATCGGTGGATGCGCTGATCGGCTACTCCATGCGCGGCGCGGACGCGGACACGGAGGCGGACCGGATCAGGGGACTCCATAACGAGGTGTCTGTCTGGAAGATCGCCGGGGAATACGAAAGCGCGCTGAAAAGGTTTCCAAACCATTTCCGGATCGTGTGCGGGGCCGCGCTGGTTTTCCAGCAGATCGGAGTCGTCCACAGGCGGGACGCGGAACTGAAAAAGGCGCTGGAGCTGTTCCGGCATGCGATCGACCTGCTGCCCCAGAACAAGGATCCGCAGATCTGTGAGGCCGTCATCCGGAACGAGATCGCCGGATGCTATGCCGTGATGAAAGACTACGACAAAGCTATCGAGGAGTACAAAAAGAACAACCAGACCGGCAGCAACAACGCGCGGATCGGCTGCCTGTATACCTATCATGAAAAAAAGCCGGAAGAAGGGATCGTATTTACGGAAGACGCCTTTTTCGGCCACATCAGTGACATGGTCACCACAATGTCGGGGTATATGTCCTACTATATCCTCACGGGCCGGCATGACCAGGGAATTCGCGCGGCGGAATGGGCGATCCGTTTCCTTGAAAGCCTGAAGGAAGATCCGGGCCGGCATGCGTACGTGGACAAGATCGTCTCCATGTTCCATCTCTCGCAGGCAATCATATATGACAACGGCGGGATGCCGGAAGCTTCGGAGGAAAGCCTGCGCGCGGCGGTGCGGCTGGCCGTTGCTTTTGATGCGGATCCTGTCTGCACGCTGGACAACATCATCCTTCTGCGTGATGCGAAGGGGACCGGCGTCTACGATGATTCGGGCTCGACCGCCGTGGGCGGACTGAAAAGCACCCTGGCGGATTACGGATCCTCTGTGTCCGACGCGCTCCGGCGGAAGTTTGACGATGAGATCGAAGCGGCGCAGCAGCATGCGTCTGAACCATCCATATGAAAGGAGACAAACCTATGATCCAATTTCGAGACGGCTTTTATGCCGACGTCCGCGTGGAGGACCGGAGCCGGACCGTCATTTCCTACAAGGCGGGAACGCTTGAGGAAATGCGCAACCGCCTGGAGCGCCAGGCGTTCCTGCGCGTATATGACGGGAAGCTCTGGTACTATGCCTCCGTGACGGACGTCGACCACCTGCAGAAGGCGCTGGACGGGCTGTACGCCGCCGCGTCCGAGAACCCCGGGATCCTGGAGGATCCGGTCGTCCGGCGCTTTGAGCGGAACCGGGACACCCTGGAAAGCTTTGGGGACTGCTCCGTCCGGGACATTCCCCTGTCCGAAAAACAGGCGCTGCTGTTACGGTACCTGCCGATCCTCGGGGAGGAATCGTGCGTGACCCTGCCGACGGGTCTGTACCTCGACCGCAGCAGCAGGTTCCATTTCCTGTCCAGCCTCGGCGCGGATATCAGCTACGATTACCAGACCTGCGGGCTTTCCTTCGGCTTCAGCATGGCGGAGGGCGAGAAGAAATTCCAGGGCTTCTGGCAGAAGGGCGGGACGCGCTTCGATGAGATGACCGGCATTGGGGAAGCGCTTCGCGCGTCCCTCCGGGAGCAGGCGGCGTTCATGCGGAATTCCGTGCCGGTGGAAGCGGGCCAGTACCCGGTCGTCCTGTCGCCGCAGGCCGCAGGCGTGTTCGCGCACGAATCCTTCGGGCACAAGTCCGAATCGGACTTCATGCTCTCCGATGCGTCCATGAAGGACGAATGGCAGCTCGGGAAGACCGTGGGATCGCCGATCCTGTCGATCGTCGAATGCGGCAGCGTCCCCGGCAGCGGTTTCGTCCCCTACGACGATGAGGGCACGAAGGCGCGCAGGAACTACCTGATCAAAAACGGCATGCTGGCCGGCCGGCTGCACAGCGCCATGACCGCCGCCGCGCTGGACGAGGGGCTGACCGGCAACGCGCGGGCCATCGACTGCACCT
>CACXEB010000112.1 GCA_902766515.1 uncultured Eubacteriales bacterium | reverse complement strand
TCGGCCTCATCCGCCGGGTGAACCGGCGGACTCCGGGATTCCGTGCCGCAGAGGACAGGTGGGTACGTCGTGGGGCTGAGGGAATGAACGGCTATGGGATGGGGACGACGGTTCGGCCTGCGGCCTCCCGCGATTTTATGGCGATAGTTATGCCATTTGCTGTGGGTGTGGATAACGGGAGGCTTTTCGATTCTGTTCTCTGGATTGACCCTGACCTCACTCTCCATATTCCGTTCTCGAGGACGCCGGGTCCGCTTATTCCGGAATAGTTGATATACGAATAGGGAGCATTTGGGAATATGCCATATTTTAAAGGCGATTGCGTGGACTGCGGCAGCTGCATACTGCGAGGCTGGGCCGGACTGGCGCGGGGGGATGCGCTGGAAGGGGCGGAGTTGTCCGCGACTGCGCTGATGGTACGGTGTTGAGCGTTTTATGAGTATTCTGGAGATCACCGGCCTGGATATGCCGGAATTGCGCTGGTTCAGCGGCCTGACGGATGCGCAGCTGCGCAGCCGCCAGCGCCCGGAGGAGGCGGTCGTCATCGCCGAGGGGCCGAAGGTGGTGCGGACCGCGCTGCAGTGCGGCCTGGAACCGCTGGCGGTGCTGATGCGGCGCAAAATGCTGGACGGTACCGGCGCGGACATCGTGCGGGCCGTCGATGGGATCCCGGTCTATACCGGCGATGACGACGCGCTGGCCGCGCTGACGGGCTTCCGCCTGCAGCGCGCGTGGGTGCTCTGCGCGTTCCGCCGTCCGCCGGAAAGGCAGGCGGCGTCCTTTCTCGGCGATACGCGCCGCGTCGCCTACCTGGAGGGCCTGAACGAGCCCTCCAACGTCGGCGCCATCTTCCGGGCGGCGGCCGCGCTGGGCGTGGACGCCCTCCTGCTGTCGCCGGACTGCGCCGATCCCTGGCACCGGCGGGCGGTGCGCGTATGCATGGGCGCAGTCTTCAGCCTGCCCTTCGCGCGGGTTCCGGCGGGGGAGGCCGTCAGGCAGCTGAAGGCGCTGGATTTCCTGACCATCGGCATGGCGCTGCAGTCCCCCTGCGTGACCCTGGACGATCCCTGTCTGAAGCGGAGCGGCCGTCGCGCCGTCTTCCTCGGAACGGAGGATACCGGTCTGACGCCGGTGACCGTCGCCATGATGGACCAAGTTGCCCGCATTCCCATGGCCCGCGGCATTGATTCCCTCAATGTGGCGACCGCCGCGGCCGTCGCATTCTGGGAGCTGCGCTGACACGCACAAAAAAACAGCCGTTCGTGATTTTGACGGCTGTTTTTTGTGTGTGAATCGGTCAGTCCAGCGCGCCGCCTACGTGGCTCGCGATGACCGCCTTGATGGTGTGCATCCGGTTTTCCGCTTCATCAAAGACGATGGACTGGCTGCCCTCGAACACCTCGTCAGTCACTTCCATGGCGGTCAGGCCGAAACGGTCGTGGATGTCGCGGCCGATTTCCGTATTCAGGTCGTGGAAGGACGGCAGGCAGTGCATGAAGCGGCACTGCGGCCCGGCCAGCGCCATCAGTCGGGCGTCGACCTGGTACGGCTTCAGGGCGTCGATGCGCTCCTGCCAGACGGCGTCCGGCTCGCCCATGGACACCCACACATCGGTATACAGCACGTCGGCGCCGCGGACCGCTTCCTCCGGGCAGTCGGAGAAGGTCAGCTCCGCGCCGGTTTCCGCGGCGATCGCCGCGCAGCGCGCGCGCAGCTCCCCGTCCGGCCAGTACGCCTTCGGCGCGCAGGCGGTGAAGCGCAGGCCCATCTTCGCGCAGCCGATCATCAGGCTGTTGCCCATGTTGTACCGCGCATCGCCCAGGTACACCAGCTTCCGGCCGCGGAGACCGCCGAAGTGCTCCCGGACGGTCAGCAGGTCGGCCAGGACCTGGGTCGGGTGGTACTCGTTAGTCAGGCCGTTCAGGACCGGTATGCCGGAAAAGCGCGCGAGCGCTTCCACGATCTCCTGGCCGTAGCCCCGGTATTCGATCGCGTCATACATCCTGCCGAGGACCCGCGCCGTGTCGGCGATGGACTCCTTTTTCCCGATCTGGGAGCTTTTCGGATCCAGGTAGGTGCTGTGCATGCCCAGGTCCGCCGCGGCGACTTCAAACGCGCAGCGCGTGCGGGTGGAGGTCTTTTCAAAAATCAGGGCAATCTGTCGGCCTTCGCACAGGCGGTGCGGGATGCCCGCCTTTTTTTTCTGTTTCAGGTCCGCCGCGAGGTCGATCATCGCGCCGATCTCCTCCGGCGAGTAGTCCAGCAGGGTCAGGAAACTGCGTCCCTTCATCGGTTTCATGCGGCATCCTCCGTCGTTTTGTCTGTTCCGGCGGCTGATTCCGCCGGTCCGGTACATCATAACGCAGATTTTGCAAATTGAAAAGAAAAAAATAAAGCCCGAAGGCTTGAAAAAGGGACAGAGCACAGGCATCCTTATTGTCAATTCTGTGCTCTGTCCGCCAACAGCGAAATTATTTCACGTATTCCGCCGCCTGCGCGCCGGCGATGCGGCCGAAGACGATGATGTCAGCGACCGCGTTGCCGCCCAGGCGGTTGCCGCCGTGAACGCCGCCGGTGACCTCGCCGGCCGCGTAGAGGCCGGGGATGGCGGTGCCGTCATCCGTGAGGACCTGGGTGTCGGCGTTGATCTTCAGGCCGCCCATCGTGTGATGGATGCCCGCGGTGACCTTGACCGCGTAGAAGGGCG
>CACXEB010000111.1 GCA_902766515.1 uncultured Eubacteriales bacterium | reverse complement strand
TTCCCGATCGTGCTGCACGGCGCTTCCTCCGTTCCGCAGGAATTCGTGAAGATCATCAACGAGTACGGCGGAAAGATGCCCGACGCCGTCGGTATCCCGGAAGAGCAGCTCCGGAAGGCCGCAACGATGGCGGTCTGCAAGATCAACATCGACAGCGACCTGCGCCTGGCCTTCACGGCGATGATCCGCAAGCACCTGGTGGAGCATCCGGATCACTTCGACCCGCGCCAGTACCTCACGGACGCCCGCGCCGCGCTGCGTGACATGGTCCGCCATAAGATGGTGGATGTGCTCGGCTGCAACGGCAAAGCGTAATCAAGTTCAGCCATAACAACAGCATGACCCGCCGGGATCATCCCGGCGGGTCATGCTGTTATGATGCTGTTTTGTCATTTCCCTGACGGCTTGTGATAATCGGCTACCATGCCCGGGGAGGAAGTTTCGTGCTCCTTGTTGATTGCTTCAATCGCTGATTTCCGGCGTACCGGCTGGCAGGAAGAGCACGGCTCCAGCCTGGCAAAGGCGCCGGAATCCAGTTCGCCGTAGGTGAAAGCGGAGAGCGGCAGGTACTGGCTGCGCACGCTGGAACAATTGTCGATCGAATGATAGTAGTTTCCGCCGCTTGGGTTGTAGTAGAGCAGCATGTCATCCGGCGGATAGGGGATCTTCCGTCCCTGGTAATCTTCCCATATGACCAACTTGGTGCCATTCTTGGCATTGACGGTCAGATGGTTATACAGCCACAGCATGTTGATGCCATCTGCATTTTTCAGGCGCTGCACACGGATGCAGCCGTGGCTTTTGCGCGAGCCGAGATTGAACTCCGTGGATTTATAGTTCTTGGATCCATCCGCGTTCTTGACGTGCGGGACCTCGTGCAGCAGGTCGCCGCCGTCGAAACGGATCGCATAGGCGCAGGTCATGGCATCGGAACGGAAATCGCCGACTTTGCTGACCAGCATGAATTCCCCGGTACGCGTTTCATTGTAGGGCTGCTTCTGGTTGTACAGGCCCGTTGAAACCGCGAGGGTGGTCATCAGATGGCCTTCGTGGAAGAGATACAGCTGCTGCGTCAGCTTGTCGATCACGATGCCGTATTCCTGGTCCGGCGTTTTCTTCTGGATCAGGTTTGTTCTGACATAACCGGTGACGAACGCGTTCCAGTTCTTGACCTTGGAATCGAAAAAGGAAGCGGAATGGCATTCGATCAGCGACCAGCCGTCGGAACGGTTTTCCAGGACATGGATCCCCATGGAAGTCCCGGTCACGACGCCGATGCCTTCCGCGTTATCACGCGGCTCAGCCCGGATGATGACCTGGGATTTCTGGTTTTCGTTCAGCGTATACATCGGGGAGGTCAGCATGGCCCAGACCGCTTCCTCATCCTCGATATTCATGGGCGTGCACCAGTAGCAGCCCTTCGGGTCGTGATCGGGGACGTGCTCGCTGCGGAGGGCGGGAGTGGGGTAAAACCAGGTATCATCCTGCGGCGCACCGTCATCCTGCGGCGCAATGTCGGTCTGTGGGTCGGTATCAGCCTGCGGTACAGGGTTCGCTTGCGCTGCCGCATCAGGCTGCTGTGCGGTATCGGCCTGCGGCAGGTCCGGGGAGGTCAGCACCAGCTTGAGCTGCCGGGTCTCGTTATCGCTCTGACGCAGTTCAAGGTCATAGGTGCCGGAAGGGATGTTCCGTCCGTGATCTGTGCCGTCCCAGATAAACTCGTGAGCGCCTTCCGTCTGTATTTCCGCCATCAGTTCGGCCACGGACTGTCCGTTGCTGTCCAGCAGCCGCAGGACGGTCATGCCGCCTTTGTCAAGAATATACCAGATTCTCTCTTCCTCACCCGCCTCAACGGCGATATCGGAGATAGAAAGTGATAATTCCGGCAGGGAGGCGCCGATCGCGGGAACTGTCCGGACGGACAGGATCACCGCGAGACAGGCGAGCAGGCATATGAAACGCTTCATGTCGTTCAGGTTCCTTTCAGTTGAATGTGATCTGCGGCAGCACGCGCTGGTACAGGCGTTCCGCTTCCGTTCTGACCGGCGTGAAATCCTGTTCCGCGCCGGGTACAGACAGCAGGCCGTATTCATCCGCCGCTTCGTTGATCATGCGCAGGTCAAACCCGTCCTTGACTCCCGGCGGCAGATACTGTCCGTGCTGGCGGACCCCCATCAGATCGCCCGGACCGCGTTCCCGGAGATCCTCCTGAGAGATCTCAAACCCGTCGTTCGTCCGGGTGAGCGCGTTCAGCCGTTCATTCGGTTCGGCCATCAGGAAGCACCAGCTTGCCTCAGCGCCGCGTCCTACGCGCCCGCGCAGCTGATGCAGCTGGCTGAGGCCGAAACGGTCGGCGCTTTCAATGACCATGACGGTGGCGGAGGGAACGTTGACGCCGACCTCAATGACCGTGGTCGATACGAGCACCTGGATCTCGCCGGCGGCGAAGCGCTCCAGGGTGTCCGCTTTTTCCTGCGCTGGCTGGGATCCGTAGGTCAGCCCCATCTTCAGGGAAGACAGCGGACCGCTTGCGAGCTCCGCATAGACCTGCTGCGCGGATGGGACATCCATGGTGTCGGAATCCTCCACGAGGGGACAGACAATGTAGGTCTGGCGGCCCCGGGCAGCCTCTTCGCAAATAAAGCGGTACAAGCCCTCGCGCTTGCTGTCGGGGACGATCCTCGTTTTCACCGGCGTACGTCCCGGCGGCATCTCGTCGATGGTGCTGATATCCAGGTCGCCGTACATCACCAGCGCGAGGGAGCGCGGGATGGGCGTAGCGGACATGACCAGCACGTGGGGCGGCAGGGCTGCCTTATCCTCCAGCGCGCGGCGCTGCCGGACGCCGAAACGATGCTGCTCATCCGTGACGATCAGGCCGAGGCGGGCATAGCGGACATCGGGACTGAAGAGGGCGTGCGTGCCGATCACGAGCGACCAGCTGCCATCGGCGATGGCGCCCAGCGCTGCTTTCCGTTCGGCGGGCTTGAGCCCGCCCACGAGCAGGCCCATCGAAACGCCATAGGCGGAAAGGGTCTGTTCGGCGCTCTTCAGGTGCTGCCTTGCCAGGATCTCCGTAGGCGCCATCAGCACTGCCTGGTATCCGGCCTGGATCACCATCAGGGCAGCGCCGAGCGCGATCGCGGTTTTGCCCGAGCCGACGTCCCCCTGCACCAGGCGGGACATGGCTGTGGGCTTCCGGAGGTCCTCCTCGATCTCGCGCAGCACGCGCCGCTGGGCGCCGGTGGGCGGATAGGGGAAACGCTGCCAGTACGCGTCGGACATCCCCGGAGGGATCTGAAGCCGCGGCCCGTTCTGCGCCTGCGTGCGGTGCAGCCGCATGGCGGTCACGTAGTAGAGGAGCTGCTCAAAGGTGAGCCGCCGCTCAGCGGCGGACAGGCCGTCGGGGCCGGTGGGATGGTGGATTTCGCGCAGTGCCTCATGGATGCCGCACAGGTTCCGCCGTTCCCGGGTCGCTTCAGGCAGCGTCTCGGCCACGAAATCCTCCGGGCGTACCAGCGCCTGGTCGATCAGCGTGCGCAGCATGCCGGAGCTGAGGCGCGGCAGCGCACGGTATACCGGGATCAGGGCCCGTTCGTGCTCCACGGAGGGGGAATTCAGCTGCAGGCTGCCCCGGTACTCCGTGATCGCGCCATACAGGAGGACGGTCTGGCCTTCCAGGAGCTGCCCGGCGATCCAGGGCTGGTTGAAAAAAACCAGCCGGAGGACTCCCGAAGCGTCCCGCAGGCGGGCATACACGACGGTTTTCCCCTGGTAGCGGGCCACCCTGGGCGGCGCGTCGATCGTGCCCTCCACGCAGGCGGTCTGGCCGGGCCTCAGGTCACGGACCGGGACCGGCTGGCGCGTATCCTTGTAGCGCTGCGGCATCATCCCCAGGAGATCCCGGACGGTGTCGATACCGGCGCTGCGCAGCTCCTGGAGCCTTGCCGGACCCAGCCCTTTCAGGGAATGGAGAGGCAGGACGGCAGTAGTCATACTGCCGTCCTGTCGTCGGTTGTGTTGTTCAGGATCGGGATCATTTGTTCAGGACGCGCTCAGCTGCCTGCACAACCGCGTCGGCCGTAAAGCCGAACGCCTCAAACAGCTTGGCAGCCGGAGCGGAAGCGCCATAGTGGTCGAGGCCGAGCACTTCGCCGTCCATGCCGACGTAACGGTACCAGGGCATGGTGGAACCGGCTTCCATGGCGACCCGGGCACGGACTTCCTTCGGCAGGACCGACGCCTGGTAATCGGCGTCCTGGCGGTTGAACAGCTCCATGCACGGCATGGACACGACGCGCGCGTCGATGCCCTTGTCCTTCAGGATCGCCTGCGCCTGCATGATCTGCTCCACCTCACTGCCGGAGGCCATCAGGATGACGTCCGGTACGCTCTTCTGGCTGTCGGAGAGGATGTAGCCGCCGCGCAGCGCCTTGTCGCCGCTGTTTTCATACTGCGGCAGGTTCTGGCGGGTCAGCACGAGGGCAGTCGGCAGGCCGGCGTTCAGCGCGACATCCCAGCCGGCAGCCGTTTCCTTCCCGTCCGCGGGACGGAAGACCAGCAGGTCCGGGATGGCCCGCAGGCCGGTCAGCTGTTCGATGGGCTCGTGGGTGAGGCCGTCCTCGCCGACGCCGATGGAGTCATGGGTCAGCACGTAGGTGACCGGCAGCTTCATGATGGCGCTCAGGCGCATGGCGTGCTTCATGTAATCGCTGAA
>CACXEB010000110.1 GCA_902766515.1 uncultured Eubacteriales bacterium | reverse complement strand
ATCTCCGCGATGCGGACCGTCTGGCCGAACAGGTTCTTCCGGTCATGGGCAGCCCATTCGTCCGCTACTTCCGCCATGGGGGAAGAGGGCGTGATGGGGTAGATAGCGGCCACGTCGCTGAATGCATACGCGACATGGCTGACGGCGGTATTGCCGTCAATGGTCAGTTTGATGGACATGGGGAACAACCTCCTTTATGTCTGGGAAAACATCGATTCTGCGGCAGACACGCCAAAAAAGCCGCCGCATTTCTCCGCTTCTACATTATACTTGTTTCCACGGTGCTTTGTCAATCCAAAAATCACAGGGCTTCCCGGCCGGGGATCACCACGTTCGCTTCCTCCACGCAGCGGACCAGCTGGTCCAGGGCCTCGCGGATCTGGTCGGGCTGGTGGCAGGACGTCACGCAGAAGCGCAGGCGCGCCTTGCCCCGCGGCACCGCCGGATAGACGGCCGGCGGCACGAAGACCCCCCGCTCGCGCAGCATGTTGCTCAGCAGGAAGGCGTCCTCGTCCGCGCCGATCAGCACGGGGATGATCGCCGTGCGCCCCGCCGCGCCGATGTCGAAGCCGCGGGCCTTCGCCTCCTCCGCAAAGCAGGCGATATTGCGGTGCAGGTCCTCCATGATGGACGGGTTTTCATGCAGCAGCTGGACGGCGCGCAGGGCCGCGGCCGCCAGGGGCGGGGACATGCCCACCGAGAAGACAAAGCCGGGCAGGTTGTAGCGCAGGTACTCGATCAGCGCCTTTTTGCCGGCCAGGTAGCCGCCGCAGGTGCCCAGGCCCTTGGACAGGGTGCCCATCTTGATGTCGATATCATCCGGCGCCAGGCCGAAGTATTCGTCCACGCCGCCGCCGGTCGCGCCGAGCACGCAGGCGGAATGGGCCTCGTCCACCATCAGGAAGCAGCCGTACTGCTTCTTGAGCCGTACATAGTCGGGGATCGGAGCGATGTCGCCGTCCATGGAGTAGACGCCCTCCACGACGATCAGGACCTTCTCGTACTCGTCCCGGTTCATGCGCAGCAGGGTCTCCAGGGCCTGGATATCATTGTGCGGGAAGGGCAGCGCCTCCGCGTCGGACATGCGCAGGCCCTCCATGATCGAGTTATGGTCGATCGCGTCATACAGGATCAGGTCGTTTTTGCCGCAGAAATTGCCGACGATGGTCACGTTGGTCGAGTGGCCGCCCACCAGCACCAGGCAATCCTCCGTGTGCTTCCAGCGCGCCAGCGCCTGCTCCAGCTCCCGGTGCAGGGACTTTTCGCCGCCCAGCAGGCGGCTGCCGGAGGCGGAGGTGCCGTACTTGTCGACGGCCTCCTTGGCGGCCTCCTTGGTTTCCGGCCGGCCGGACATGCCCACATAGTTATACGAGCCGAAGTTCAGCACCCACTTGCCGTTCACCAGGCTGCGGTCCATGATCGCCGACTCGTGGCAGACGAAGTAGGGGTTGTCCTGCTCGTCCTGCATCAGCCGGGCCTGGCGCTCGGCAAAGGCCTTGTATTCGGCCGTATCCTCAAAGCGCTCGATGCGGCGCACATGATCAGCCTTCCTGGGCGCCTCGGTCCGGTCGCCGGCCTGCAGGCGCTCGATCAGCCTGGCCGCGCCGCGGACCGTGGTGCATTCGCCGTAATCCCGCGGCTCGATCACCACGTGGAAGGTCTCCTCCGCCTTGACCGCCAGGGATACCAGGCCCAGGCTGTCGCCCTTCAGGTCCTCGCTGAAGCGGTCGTCGTCCCCGATGCTCTCCGGGGCGATATGAAGCACCTCGGCGTACAGCCCGCGCACCCAGTCCATGACCTCGCTGCTGCTGAGCGGCTTCTCCGCGGGCGCTTCCTGCTGCTTCGGCGCCGGCGCCTGCGCGGTGAGCGGGATATCCGTGAAGCCGTCCTCCCCCGCAGCGATCATATCCCGCAGGCGGTAGCGCTGCACCTTCATGCTGGCCGAAAGCGGCAGCGGATCGCGCGACATCACGAGGCGGGTCACCTGCTTCATGACCGGCAGGCGGGCGTTCAGCTCCGCGACCGCCTCCCGCAGCTGGTCCGCATTGTGCGCGTCCGTCCCCTGCTGGCTGTGCACGACCAGCGTGATATCCTCGTAGCGTTCCCCCGGGCGGCGGCGCACGCCCACGACGCTGTAGGCGTCCACATACGCCGGCGGCGCGAAGGCGGCCTCCAGCTCGTCCGGGTACACGTTTTCACCGGATTCGTTGATGATCAGGTCCTTCGAGCGGCCCATGATGTACAGGCGGCCGTCCTCCCCCACGCGGACCAGGTCCCCGGTATGGAACCAGCCCTCTTCATCCAGTTCCGGCGCCAGCTCCTCGCCGTTTTCCAGCCGCGCGGTATGCAGCGTCCCGCCGCGGATCGCCAGCTCGCCGATGCCGTCCGCCGCCGGATCCAGCACCCGGTACTCGGCGCTTTCAAAGGGCTTGCCGACAGACCCGGAAAGCCGGGTGTCGTACGCCATATCGCTCTCCACCGACGTCACGCCCGTCTCGGTCATGCCGAAGCCGACGATCGTATAATACCCCAGCTGGTTGAACAGCCGGAGGTTTTCCTCCGGGGCGAAGCTGCCGCCGATGATGACCGACCGGATCTGGTCGCCCAGCAGCTGCCGGAGCATGTCCTGGAACAGCTTTTCCCGGGCCAGCGCGAGGCCGCGCTCGGGATTCCTGCGCTGCTGCTCCTCCGACTTGGCCAGGGCCTGGAGCATCATGTGGCGGGTCTTTTCATCCATGGCGGCCAGGCGGCGGCGCAGGGCTGCGCACAGGTGGTTGAGCAGCAGCGGCACCGTGATCAGCATGGTCACATGGAAGACCTGGGCCGTGTGCAGGATCGTCTCCGGGCTGCGGTCGCGCAGGTAGACGTTTTCGCCGCCGATGAAGCTCATCCACAGCATGCAGACCAGGAAGCCGAACACATGGTGGCAGGGAAGGAAGACCAGGTTGCGCGTATGCTCGCCGTCGATGATGCGGCGGTTCAGCCGGTGCAGCAGCTCGGAGTTGAGCAGCTGCTGGCACAGCGCCTCCTCATGATAGACGAAGATCCGGCTGGTCCGCGTCGTGCCCGAGGTGCACAGCGCGACCCGGTCGCCGAACGCGTCCGGCACGAAGCCGGCGGCGTCCGGGGCTTCCATCAGCTCGCTTGCCGTCAGCTGCTTCGCGCCCCGCAGGCCCGGACGGGTCCGGGCGGCGATGAGCACCTCCGCCGACGCCTGGCGCATCAGGTAAGCGGTCAGGTCGTCCGAAGCGTTGGGATCCAGCAGCAGGGGCCGGTTGCCCGAAAGCACAATGGCGAAAAACAGCGTCA
Organism: uncultured Eubacteriales bacterium; assembly: GCA_902766515.1. Next base: position 11,488 of record CACXEB010000110.1, on the reverse strand, counting down.
GCCATTCCGGGCAGGTATCCAGCGACAGCGCCATCCACTGGCCGCTGCCGTTCGCCTCGCGCAGGACCCGGGCCGCTGCCTGCGCCCGTGCGCGGCACGCGTCCCAGGTGACGGTTCGTTCCGCCCCCGTGGCGTCCAGATACATGGCCTGCGGCGCGCCGCCATCCTCGAACAGGATATCATACAGCTGCCGGAGCGTCGGCTGCGCCCTCAGCGCCGTGCTGCGTCTCTCGATTAAATCCATAACGATCATTCCTCACTTGTACTACTGACGCTGAAAGGTCGTCAGGGTGTTTGTGACATAGCCTTCGGTGCCGTCCTCCAGACGGATCAGGTACCAGCCGGCGTCGGAAACGCCGAAGCAGGGATAGGTCCGGCCCGCCTGGGCGGAACCCACCTTGCGGGCGTCCGTGCTGTCGCCCTCCCGGACATTGACCGCGCCGGACTTCCGGATGGTGACCACACCGATCTGGGGCCGGGGCGTGACCGAGGGGACCAGCGTCGGCGCGGGCTGCGGCCGGCTCCGGCTGTAGGCGTAGGCCTCTGCAAAGAGGGGCTTGTCGCCCCCGTCGGCCGTATAGCCTGTCAGCGTCATGTCCAGCCTGTCCGCTTCCGCGGGGAGCGCCAGCGCCGCGTACTGCCGGGTGCCCGGCAGGGCCTGGAGCGTCACGCTCAGGTCCGTCAGGCGGCCGTCCGCGTAGACCGGCGCCACCCTCAGCCGCATCAGCCGGTCCGATTTGTTGATCAGGCAGAGGATCCTGCTGTCCGGCGCTTTTTCATCCCCCGGCAGGATCACCAGGGACGCGGCCTCGTGATCGAGGGCCACCAGCCCCTCCGGCAGGTCCGCCAGTACCGGCCGCCGCGCGCTGCCCTCCCCGAAGGGATAGATGGTCAGCGTCTTCTCGGCGATGCGCTTCCCTGCCGCGTCCAGGACGGCCACGCCCACATCGCACGCCGTGACCGGCGTAAAGTCCGCCCGCTGGAAGCCGGCGGACACGTCCACCGCCTGCAGCGGCGCCGCCTCGTACACAGCGGTATACCCGGCGCATTCACCGTTCAGCGCGATATCCCGGATCACGAAGGTCAGCCGCTCGTCCGCCCGCCGGTTCTCAAAGCCCAGGGCGACCGTGACCTGCGGACCGCGGACCGTAAGCGCGGCGGTCACGGCATAGTCCTGTCCCTCCTCGCGGGCAAGGACCGCGTCCGACCCGCAGGCAGCCGCGCACAGCAGCGCCATGATCAGGGCCAGGGCTGTCATCAGACGGGCAAAACGCAAAGCGGCCATCACCTCCACAGAAGGATACAACTCTATCATAACACACATTTGATAAAAGCGTATACTTTTTTTTGTTTTTCTGATAAAATATGTGCAAGTACGCCGTTTTGGCGTCCGCAGATCATCCTTCCGGAAGGAGAACGCCCATGAACGAACATGATCAGCTGAAGATACCGACCGAGATCCCCGCCGGCTTTGCCCGGACGCAGGAGGGCGGCCTCAGCGACACGGAAGCCGCCGACCGCCTCAGAGACGGCCGCGGCAACCGCGCCTCCCAGGAAGCGGGCAAATCCGTCCCGCGGATCCTGTTCGACAACATCTTTACGTTTTTCAACCTGCTGAACCTGTTCCTGGGCCTGTGCCTGGTGCTGGTGGGTTCGTACCGCAACATGCTGTTCCTGGGAGTGGTGCTGACCAACACGGTCATCGGCATCGTCCAGGAGCTGCGCGCCCGCAAGACCGTCCGGGACCTGGAGCTGCTGCATACGGTACAGAGCCGGGTGATGCGCGACGGCCAGGAAAAGCGCGTGCCGCCGGATGACCTGGTCGAAGGCGATATCGTCATCCTGCGCACCGGCGACCAGATTCCCGCCGACGCCATCGTGCTGAACGGCGCGGGCGCGGCGGACGAATCGCTGCTGACCGGCGAATCCGATCCCGTCCCCAAGCAGGCTGACAGCTGGCTGCTGTCCGGCAGCTACATCACGGAGGGCCGCATGGCCGCGCAGCTGGTGCAGGTGGGCGACGCTTCCTACCTGAACCAGCTGACCCGCACCGCCAAGCACATCAAACAGCCCAAGTCCGCCCTGATGACCGACCTGAACAGGCTGGTCCAGTCCATTTCCATCGCGCTGGTACCGGTGGGCACGCTGCTGATGCTCAAGCAGTACCTGTTCCTCAAGGTGCCGCTCACGCAGGCGGTTCCCTCCGTGGTCGCCGCCCTGGTCGGCATGATTCCCGAAGGCCTGCTGCTGCTGTGCTCCACGGCGCTGGCCGTCGGCGTCATCCGCCTGGGCCGCCGGCAGCTGCTGGTCTCCCAGATGTACGGCATCGAGTCCCTGGCACGCATCGACACCCTGTGCCTGGACAAGACCGGCACCCTGACCACCGGCCAGATGCATGTCGAGCGCCTGATCGAGGCGGAGGCCGACCTGGACACCCTGACCGCCGCCGCCAGCCGCATGACCGGCGCTTTTGACGATGACAGCCCCACCCTGCGCGCTCTGCGGGCCGCCTGCCCGCCGAAGTGTCATGAGGAAGCCGCCCTGCTGCCCTTCTCCTCCGAGCGCAAGAAATCCGCCGCCACCTTCACCGACGGCACCACCCTGATCCTGGGCGCGCCGAGCTACGTCCTGCCGGACCCGGAGCAATACCGGGACGCCATGCGGGCGGCCGCCGGGGACGGTCTGCGCGTCCTCGCGCTGTGCGAGGGCGACGGCCCGCTGAACGGCACGGAATGCCCGCCCGTCAAGCGCGTGCTGGGCCTGATCTGCCTGAGGGACGAAATCCGCGACAACGCGCGGGAGACGCTTCAGTACTTCAGCGACCAGCAGGTCATGATCAAGGTGATCAGCGGCGACGATCCCGATACCGTCTCCCGGATCGCCACCCTGGCCGGCGTGCCGGACGCAGACCAGCGCATCGACCTGCACCAGCTGGGCGATGATGAGGACGCCGTCCGCGACGCAGCGGCCCGCTACACCGTGTTCGGCCGCGTGTCACCCCGGCAGAAGCGCCTGCTGGTCCAGGCGCTGAAGGACCAGGGGCACTCCGTGGGCATGACGGGCGACGGCGTCAACGACATCCCCGCCATGAAGGCGGCCGACTGCTCCATCGCCATCGGATCGGAAGCGGACGCCGCGCGGCACGTCGCACAGCTGACCCTGCTGAGCGGCGATTTCGCCGTCCTGCCCGAGGCCGTGGCGGAAGGCCGGCGCGTGATCGGCAACATCCGCCGCACCTCCGCCCTCTTCCTGGTCAAAACCATCTATTCCATCCTGCTGAGCCTGCTGACCCTGATCCTGCCCATCCAGTATCCCTTCCAGCCCATCCAGCTGTCGCTGATCAGCTCCCTGACCATCGGCATCCCGGGCTTCTTCCTCGCCCTGGAGCCGAACCGCGAACGGGTGGGCGGCAGCTTCCTCCGCGCTGTCCTGATGACCGCGGCGCCCGGCGGCGTGGCGGTCGCGATCGGCGCGGCGATGGCCTCCATCCTGGATCGGGTCGGCCTGGCGCCGGCGGACTGCTCGTCCATGGCCGTGCTGATCGCCGGCATCGTCGGCCTGATCCAGCTCTGGCATGTCTCCCGGCCCCTCAACAGGCTGCGGACCGCGGTGCTCGCCGGGATGTCCCTGGCCTTCGCCTTCGCTGTCGCCTTCCTGGGCCGGATCTTCTTCCTGACGGTCCGCTCCATGCCCGTGAATTGCTGGCTCTGGCTTTCGGGAGAGCTGGCGCTTGCCATCGCCATCATGTGGCTGGTGGAACGCCTGACACGCAAAATCGCCGCCCGCAGACAGCAGACGGCAAACGGTTAATCATTAAAAGACGAAGAGGAATCATCGAATCATCCGCGGCCGTTATTGCCTGACCGCGCACACGACGCGGTCCAGGCCGGCCAGGTCCTTCAGGACCCGGATCTCCGTCAGCCCCGCCCGCTCCAGCAGGCCGGTCACCGGCTCAGCCTGCGTGCTGCCGATCTCCATCAGCAGCGCGCCGCCGGGGCTCAGGCGGGCCGGCGCCCCGCCGGCGATCCGCCGGTAAAAGTCCAGGCCGTCCCGGCCGCCATCCAGCGCGAGCGCCGGCTCAAAGCGCACCTCCGCCTGCAGGCCCGGCAGCTCGCCGCTCGGAATATAGGGCGGATTGCTGACGATCAGCCCGAAATCCATCTCCCCCAGCGGCGCAAACAGGTCGCCCTGGCAAAAGTGAATCTCCGTCCCCAGGCGCTTGGCGTTCGCTTCGGCGAGGCTGAGCGCCTGTCTGCTGATGTCGGACGCGTACACCTCCGCCCCCGGACAATGCGCCTTCATGGCGATGGCCAGCGCGCCCGTGCCGGTGCACAGGTCCAGGCAGCGCATTCCCGGCCGCATCCGCCGGTATGCCTCCTCGCACAGCGTTTCCGTATCCGCCCGCGGGATCAGCGCGTCCGGCGTGACGCGGAGGGTCAGGCCCATGAAGGGCTGGGTCCCCAGGATATATTGCAAAGGCTCGCGCCGCGCGCGGCGGGCGAGCCATGCATCATATGCTTTTTCGCATTCGGGGGCCAGCGGGGCGTCCCCGTCCGCCAGCAGGCGCAACCGGTCCGTCCCGAGCAGCTCCGCCAGCAGGTATTCCGCGTCCAGGCGCGCGTCGGGCACCCGGGCGTCCGCAAGCAGCGCCGCCGCCCGGCGCAGGGCTTCCCGGACCGTCATGCCGCTTTGGGCAGGATGACCCACCCTTCCGGCGTCTTCTGGCCCTCGGGGAGGCCGTTGAGGGCGGCGTTCATCGACGCGATGGCGACCTCGCACATGGCGTCCGTCGGGGGCTTGGTGGTCAGGCGCTGCAGCTGCAGGCCGGGCCAGCGCAGGACGCGGCAGACCCTGGTCTCGGAATGGGCAAGGCCCTTGAGCGCCTCATAGCTGACGCCCGTCACCAGGGGCAGCAGCAGGATGCGGCTGGCGATCTTGATGAAATAGTTGGAGGACAGGTTGAAGCCCGTCAGCGCCAGCACGATGTAGTCGATCGTGGTATACAGCAGGATCGACAGGATGAACGTGATCAGGATGAAGCTGGTGCCGCAGCGCGGGTGCAGCGTTGTAAAGCGCTGGGCGTTTTCCGGCGTGAGCGGCAGCCCCGCCTCATGGCAGTAGACCGTCTTGTGCTCGGAGCCGTGATACTGGAAGGTCCGCCGCATGTCCGGCACCTTGCCGACCGCCCAGATGTAGGTGATCAGGAGGATCGTGCGGATCAGGCCGCTCATCAGGTTGACCGCCAGCGGCGACCAGCCCGCTTCGGTCAGCAGGCGGGAGGGGATGTTGGGCAGCAGGACAAACAGGCCCAGGGACAGGACGACGGCCAGCACCATGGCCACGCCCATGACCACCTTGTCAACGCCCTTGCCCAGCTTCTCCGCCAGCCACTTTTCAAATTTGCTCGGCTCCTCGTCCATGGTGCCCAGCATCTGGGAGGATTTGTCCAGCGTGCGCATGCCCTGGCCCAGCATGGTCACAAAGCTGACCGCGCCGCGGATAAACGGTTTGCCCATCCAGGGATGCTTTTTGCTGAGGGGCTCGTATTCCTCCCGGCTGACCACGATATCCCCGTTATCGCGGCGCACGGCGATCGCGATGGCCTTCGGGCCCTTCATCATGACGCCCTCCAGCACCGCCTGGCCGCCGATATCGACAGGTTTCTGTGTTTCCGGCTTCTGATCAGGCATAACAGTTAGTCTCCTTTTACCACATTTTCGTCATTCCGTTGACACAATTGGCTCGAATCGAAAAAGAAGCCGGTTCGACCGACTTCTTATGGACTCAAATTCCGAAACGCTTCTTGAAGCGATCGACGCGTCCGCCGCTGTCCACCAGCTTCTGCTTACCGGTATAGAACGGATGACACTTTGAGCAGATTTCGACGCGCAGCTCCGGCTTCGTGGAGCCCGTTTCGAAGGTCGCACCGCACACGCAGCGCACGATGCACTTGTTGTACTTCGGGTGGATCTTTTCTTTCATGCCATTTCACCTCTTTCGTGAGATCATAGCGGATTCATAAACTGGCGCTCTATGAGCCGCAGTTGGTACTATAACACAAACATCCGGAATTGTCCACAGGTTTTTAAAATTTTGCTTGCATTTCCCGCACAACTGTGATAAGATATCGTTTGCTGAGCGGCGCAGCCGTATCCTGCGTTCCAGCCCATTTGAACGGTCAGGAGGTGAACACAGTGCCGAACATCAAATCCGCCATCAAGCGCGTGAAGGTCTCCAAGAAAAAGAACCTGCGCAACCGTATGATCAAATCCGGCGTCAAGACCGCCGTCAAGAAATACGAAGCCGCTCTGACCCAGGAGCAGCTGTCCAAAGCGTCTGCCGCGCTGGACAAGGCGGCGAGCAAGGGTGTCATCCACAAGAACGCGGCCAATCGCAAGAAGGCGCGTCTGGCCCGGAAACTTGCCGCTGCCAAGTAATCAAACCGAATTTCCACACCCTCTATACCCGCTGTAATGGCGGGTTTATTTTCTTTTATCGTACTGCTTTCCGTCTTCATCAGATTACAAACGTCAATCAGTAACGGAATATTCGTATGTTTTTGAGGAGGCATCCATGAACTGGCTGATCGCATCGGACATCCACGGCGCGGCGGACTGCTGCGCGAAGATGCTGGAACGCTTTGAGGCTCACGGCGCGGACCGGCTGCTGCTGCTGGGCGACATCCTGTACCACGGCCCGCGCAACAGCCTGCCGGAGGACTACGATCCCCCGCGCGTGGCGGCGCTGCTGAACCGCTTCGCCGACCGCATCTGCTGCGTCCGCGGCAACTGCGACAGCGAGGTCGACCAGATGATGCTGGAGTTTCCCATCACGGCGGATTACATGTATGTGCCGGCGGGGCGCCGGCTCTGCTTCGTGACCCACGGCCACGTCTACCACAGCGGCAACGCGCCAAGGCTTTCGGAGGGGGACTTCTTCCTCTCCGGACACACCCACGTGCCCTGCCGCGAGCAGCGGGACGGCGTGACCTTCCTTAACCCCGGCAGCGTCTCGATCCCCAAGGGCGGCAGCGTCCGCGGATACATGACGCTGACGGAGGCGGGCTTCCGCTGGTACGCGCTGGACGGCGCGGAGATCAGCGTCTGATCCGCAGCGTCAGGTTGTTGAGGTTCAGGGAATAGGTGTAATGCGCCTCCGACGCCATGGCCAGCATCAGCCGGATACCCAGGTCATCCTTGCCGGTGGCCGGTACATAATGCACGGGATCAAAGGCTCCGCAGTCATCCCGGAATCGCAGCACCCATTCGTGCTCCTTGCACAGGATGCGCACGGACAGGTGGTGCTCCCGGCCGTCCGCGCTGAAGCCGTGCTGGATCGTGTTGGCCGCCATCTCCTCGATGCAGACGGCGATATGGTTGGCGATCCGGGTATCCTGACCGTGCATGCGGCAGAAGGTTTCCGCCTGTTCCACCGCTGCGGTCACCGCTTCGATCGTCCCGATATCCAATTCCAGCAGGCGGTCGTCCGTCACCCCCAGGTCGTCCCGCAGCAGCAGGAAGGCACTGTCCCGCCAGGGCAGTGTCTTTTTCTTCCACCGGATATAGAGACCGAGGCCGCAGAGCATCAGCAGCTCGCCGCCCACGAAATACAGCCACGCGCCCGTGAGGCCGAAGCACAGCTTCATCACCAGCGCGGTCAGCAGCGGAAAAGCCGCCCCCTCCAGCAGCGACATGCAGACGGTCAGCTTTTCGCGGCCCGTCCCCTGGTAGGTGTTCTTCAGCGCGCTGTTGACGCAGCACGGGATCAGGCCCGCCGCGAGCAGCCTGAGCCCCAGGATGGCCGCGGCCTGGGTAGCGTCCGCCTTCGGCAGCAGCAGCGATATGAATGAAGGCGCGAACACCAGCAGCACGGCGCCCATCGCCAGGCCGAGGATCACGGAATACCCGCCCAGTGCGCGGATGAGCTCCCTCAGGCCGGTCCGGTCCTCCTCATGGTACAGGATGCCGGACAGCGTCAGCGCGACGCCGCCGACGCCGGTGGTGATGCAGTTGGCGGAGTTGCCGATCGTACTGATGACCGTGAAGGCGGCGACGGCATTGCATTCTGTGCTGCCCTTGAGCAGGTGGTTCATCAGGAAGATGCAGATGACGGAGGCCAGCATGCCGAAGCCCGCCGGCACGCCGCCGCGGAACAGCTCGCCCACCTTCCGCATGCTCACCCGCTTCAGTGAAAAGTGGAACACGCACTTCGGGGACAGGAAGTAGAAGCTGGCGACCAGCATCGCGGCGTAATAGCTGAGCGCGGAAGCCAGGCCCATGCCGAACATGCCGCCGTGAAAGACCATCACGTTGAGCAGGTCCAGCGCCACATCCGCCGCCGTCATGAACAGCACGGCCGCGATCAGCAGGGTGCTCTGGCCGGCCATCTGCAGGAACGGCACGAGCACCAGCGCGCCCATGGAGCCCGGCGCGCCGATGCTGAAGCCCAGCAGGTAATCCCGCGTGCTGTCATACAGCTCGCCCTCGTGCCCCGCGCCCAGGATGGTGGCAAAGGGATCGCGGAACAGGATCACCGCCACGGCAAACACAAGCGAGATCAGGGCCGCCGCCGCGACCGCGGAGGAATACCCGATGTTGGTCTCCTCCTGGGAGCCCTTGCCCAGGGACTTGCTGCAGGCGACCTGGATCCCGGTGGCCAGCAGCGAGCCGATGCCGCCGATCGCCAGCAGGAGCGGGTTGGAAAACCCGTACGCGGCGATGGCCTGCTCTCCCAGGTAGCGGCCGATCATCACGTTGTCGATCAGCAGGCAGAGCGACACGGTCAAAGCCGAAAAGATCTGCGCGGCCAGCATCTGGCGGATCAGCTTCCGGATCATGCGGTTTTCTCCTCTTCCTGCTTCATCAGGGACTGCAGGGCGCGCCGCAGGGCAATCTTCCCATGGGCATAGGTCAGGCCGCCCTGCTGGTAGACCGCGTAGGGCGGCCGCATGGGGCCGTCCGCGGAGAGCTCGATGGAAGCGCCCGCCACAAAGGTGCCGGCTGCCATGATGACCGGATCCTGGTAGCCGGGCATGTCCCAGGGTTCCGGCGCCGCATGGCTGTCCACCGGCGAAGCCGCCTGGATGGCCTGGCAGTAGGCCACCATGCGCTCCGGCGTCTCCAGCTGGATCGCCTGGATGATGTCCGCGCGGGGCGCCAGGGATCCGGGCACGGTCCGGAAGCCGAGCCGCTCGAAAGCGGCCGCTGTCAGCATGCTGACCTTGAGCGCCTCCTTGACCGTGTGGGGGGCCATGAACAGCCCCTGGTAAAACGGCCTGTAGCTGCCGGCGTAGCTGCCGACCTCCCGGCCGATGCCGGGAGCCGTCAGCCGGGATTCCACCCGTTCGATCGCCCGCTGGCTGCCCACGATATAGCCGCCCGTCGGCGCGAGCCCGCCGCCGATGTTCTTGATCAGGCTGCCGGCCATCACGTCCGCGCCGCAGGCGATCGGCTCCTCGTCGCAGACAAACTCGCCGTAGCAGTTGTCCACCATCAGGAAGATATCCGGCCGGACCGCCCGCACGGCGCGGAACAGGGGCGCCATCTCCTCCGGCGTCACCGAGGGGCGCAGGGCATATCCGCGGCTGCGCTGGGTGGTGATGACCCGGGTCTCGGGGCGGATGGCCGCCAGCACGGCGGGAATGTCGATACCGTCCGCTTTCATCGGCACGCTGCTGAAGCTGACGCCCATCTCCCGCAGGGAGCCCGGGGCGTCCCCCGCAATGCCGATCACCTCGTCCAGCGTGTCATAGGGCTTCTCCGTCGCGCTCAGCAGGTGGTCACCCGGGCGCAGCAGGCCGAACAGGCACAGGCTCAGCGCGTGCGTCCCGGAGGCGATCTGCGGCCGCACGATGGCCGCCTCCGCCCCGAAAAGCTTCGCGTAGATCCGCTCCAGCGTATCCCTGCCCTGGTCGTCATACCCATAGCCGTTGGTGGGGCTGAAATGCCTGAGCGCGACCTGCTCCCCGGCAAAGATCCCCAGGATCTTCTCCGTCAGCCGCTCCTCGCGCCGGTCCAGCGCGGAAAACGCGTCCCGCAGGCCCGCTTCCAGTTCCTCCATCCAGGCGTCCGTGATCGCTTCAACGTTCATTCTCTGTCTCCCCCGGGCGCGTGAGCGCCCTTATTCATTTGCCGGTTCCGTCTGCAGCATCCGCCGCATCTCATCATACGCCTGCGCCATCGTCCGGCCTTCCTCCATCCGGATCCAGTGAATTCGCGGGTCCGCCCGGAACCAGGTCAGCTGCCGCTTGGCGTAGTGCCGGGACCGCAGCTTGATCAGGTCCACCGCCTCTTCAAGCGGAGCATCCCCGTTGAGGACGGGCACGAGTTCCTTATAGCCGATGCCCTGCATGGCCTGCGCGTCCGTGGGCACGCCGCCGTCCAGCAGCGCGCGCACCTCGTCCGGGAGGCCCTCGGACATCATCTGATCCACGCGCATGTCGATGCGCCGGTACAGCGTTTCCCGCGGCCAGTCCAGCGCGAACAGCCGGAAACCCCAGGGCGGCTCGTAGCCCGCCGGCAGCTTCTGGTCCGAAAACCGCGCGCCCGTCAGCTCAAACACCTCCAGCGCCCGGATGACCCGCCGCAGGTCGTTGGGATGCAGCCGGTCCGCGCTGGGCGGATCCACCGCCCGCAGGCGGTCATGCACAGCCTGGGCGCCGGCTTCCTTCGCCATCGCCTCATACCGCTCGCGGATGGCGGCGTCGCCCGGCACATAGCCGTAATCCATCGGCTGGGAGAGGCCACGCAGGTAAAACCCGGTGCCGCCCACCAGGATCGGCGCGGCGATCCCGTCCAGCAGCGGCCTGGCCAGCGCGGTGTACTCCGTGACCGAAAAAGGCTGCGCCGGATCCGCGATGTCCAGCAGGTGGTGCGGCGCGGCGGCGCGCTCCTCCGCCGTCGGTTTGGCGGTGCCGATGTCCATGCCCCGGTAGATCTGCATGGAATCCATGCACAGGATCTCCCCGCCCAGGTCCCGGGCCAGCCGGAGCGACAGCGCGGTCTTGCCGCTGGCGGTCGGCCCCACCAGGCCGTATACACGTTTCTTAGCCATGCCGGCTGATCCTCACCTGCACCCCGCCGGGAATGCCGGTGACCGTCGCGGCGAGGGGAAGCTGTTCCCATTCGGCCAGGAGCGGGCTGTCCGTCACGACCGTCGGCCGGAAACCCGCCTCAAAGCTGCCGTTGTTTTCAATAAAAATCCTGCACGGGCGGCCGTCGGCGTCCTCGCCCTCCAGCATATAGCGCGCGGAGAGGACGGCCGCGCCGTCCTTGCCGATCCGCTGCGTATCGACGCCGGGGCCGGTGATCCCGCCGTGGAAGTACGGCCCGGAAGCCGTTCCGCCGAACGGGATCACCGCGATGTCCCGCGTATTCCCCCGGACCGTCAGCGGCGCGTCGCAGGCGACGTCGATCACGAGCAGCAGCCGCTGAAGGTGCTCGGCCAGGCGTTCTTTGAGCAGCTCATACCGCAGCCGCTTCTCTTCCCT
>CACXEB010000109.1 GCA_902766515.1 uncultured Eubacteriales bacterium | reverse complement strand
TCAGCGCTGGCTGCACTGGGGCGGATGGGGCGCGTTCGCGGCGTGCATCGCGCCGCTGGCGGTCTGGCTGGCGCAGGGGGAGCACTTCCCTCCGGAGGACCTGGAGGGGATGTTCCGGGCGCTGATGGGATGGCTGCTGCCCTGCGCGGGCGCGGGCATCGCCTGCCTGGCAGTCAGCTTTGCCCTGCGGGACCGGAGCATGGCGAAGGAGACGCAGGCAGCCCGGGAGCAACTCCGGGCGGAGCAGGCGGGCGACGGCCCGACCGTGCCTGTCCCGGACAGCCGGACCGGCCGGATCACGGCGGTGCGGGCTGTCCTCGCCGCGGCGGCGATCGCGCTGATCCTTCTCGGCGTGTTCAACGGCAGCACGCTGGACGTGCTGTACAAAGCGATCAACATCTGTACGGAGTGTGTTGGCCTTGGATAAACGGAAAACGGGCTGGTGGCAGGCCCACCGGCCGACGACCCGCCGGCTCGTCCAGCTGTATAGCGCGCTGCTGCACAACGCGTACCTGAAGGGGCTGGTCACCGGCCGGATCTACCAGGGGAAGGCGAAGTTTGCCTGCGTGCCCGGCCTGAACTGCTATTCCTGCCCGGCTGCCGCCGGGGCCTGCCCGCTGGGGGCGCTCCAGAACGCGCTGGCCGCCACGGGGCACCGGGCCGGCTGGTACACGCTGGGCATCCTGCTGCTCTTCGGCGTTCTTCTCGGGCGCACGGTCTGCGGCTGGCTGTGCCCGTTCGGCCTGCTTCAGGAGCTGCTGCACAGAATCCCCGTGCCCAAGCTCCGGAAATCGCCCGTCACCCGGGCGCTGTCCTGGTTCAAATATGTGGTCCTGGCGGTCTTTGTTATCGCATTGCCGCTGTGGTACGGCCTGGCCTATGACCTCCCCCTGCCGGCCTTTTGCAAGTATCTCTGCCCGGCGGGGACCGCCGAAGGCGCGGGCGGACTGCTCGCCCACCCGGCGAACGCGGGGTATTTCGGCATGCTCGGCGTGCTGTTCACCCGGAAGGTCGTGATCCTGCTGGCGGTCTTCCTGGCCTGCGTGTTCTGCTACCGGTCCTTCTGCCGGTTCCTGTGCCCGCTGGGCGCGCTGTACGGCCTGTTCAACCGGTTCAATGTGATCGGCGTCCGGGTGGATGCGTCGCGCTGCAACGGCTGCGGGGCGTGCGTGCGGCACTGCGGCATGGACGTGCGGAAGGTGGGCGACCATGAGTGCATCAGCTGCGGGCACTGCATGGACGTCTGCCGCCAGGGCGCGATCTCCCTCCGGGCGGGGCGCGTCACGCTGCGGGCGCCGGTCACGGACCGCGCCGGCGAGGCGCCGCGGGCGGAGAAGAACCGTCAGAGGCGGGTCCGGACCGGCTGGGCCGTCGCCCTGGCAGTCCTGTGCCTGGCGCTGCTGTGGGTCAACGTGCTGGAGCCCGACGGCGCCGCCGCGCCGGCAGTCAGCTATGAAAGCGACGCGCCCCTGGGCGCGGAAGTGGGGGAACAGCTGCCCGACTTCACCCTTTCGTGCTACGACGGCAGCGAGTTCCGGGTGTCGGCCTGCCGGGGCAGGGTGGTCGTGATCAACCTGTGGGCGACGTACTGCACGCCGTGCAAGCAGGAGCTGCCCTATTTCAGCGATCTGTACAAGGCGCACGGGGACGATATCGCCATGGTGGCTGTCCATCCCTCGCTGATCCTGGACAGCCCGGAGGCCTACCTCGCGGACAAGGATTACGCGATGCCGTTCGCGACCGACGCGGACGACGCGGTGACGAAGATCGTGGACAACCGGGGCGCCTATCCCCAGACGATCGTGCTGAACCGCCGCGGGGAGGTCGTCTACAACGAGGTCGGCTCCGTCACGCCGCAGATGCTGGCCGCGCTGTATGAGGAGGCCGCGGGGCAGTAATATACACAGCTTAAGGTTCCTTTTAGGTAAGCGCGGTACACTCTGTCCGTCGGCCCCAGGGCCGGCGGAAGGAGTGAACGGTATGAAAAAGCATCGTATCCTGCGGAACCTGTTGATCGACCTGGCCATCGCCGGGGTGGGACTGACCGTGTTCGCGCTGTTTCATCACGTACTGCCCCGGCAGCAGCAGAGCCTGGGCATCGTCATCGGGAATCCTTACAAACAGACCGAGCCCGCCGGCGCCTCAGACGCCGCATGGCCGGAGGACGGCATGGTGCTGGCCGCCGCGGGCGCATCGGACGTGACGCCCTCCGCCACGGCGCGGGGCGGCAAAAACGGCGGCCGCGGCAATACCGGCCGGGGCAGCGGCGGCAAGAGCAACAGCGGCAAGGGCAGCGGCGGCATGAACAGCAAGGGCGGCAGCGCCCTGACGGACGGAGCGGACGACGCCGCTCCGGAGACCGCGGATGAGACGCCCATGGCGGACAAGTTCGCGGAGAAATTCACCGACACGGTGGTCGTCACGGACAACAGCTATTCCAGCCCGGACATCTCTGTGACCGTGACGGAAGAGCAGTCGGCGGACGGCCGGATCACCTACTACCTGGCGGACATCTACCTGCGGGACGTCACCAGCTTCCGGACCGCGCTGGCCCGGGATACCTATGGCAGCGGCTTCCGTGACAGCGTGGCGGACATGGCGGTCCTGAACAACGCGCTGCTGGCCATCAACGGCGATTATTACGGCAACACCAACGAAGGCGTCGTCATCCGCAACGGCGTGATCTACCGGGCCAACCGGACGGACTGTGACGTGTGCGTGCTGTACTACGATGGTACCATGAAGGTCATCCCCGGCGCGTCCTTCACGGTGGAGGACGCGGTGCGGGACGGCGCGTGGCAGGCCTGGACCTTCGGGCCGGCGCTGCTGGACACGGACGGCTCCGCCCTCACCCGTTTCTC
>CACXEB010000108.1 GCA_902766515.1 uncultured Eubacteriales bacterium | reverse complement strand
GAGGCCGCGCGGTATGCGGACCGGGTGTACCTGGGCGTCGGCGTGCACTCCGGCTACGGTCCGGCCCAGCGCCTGTATGTCAAAAGGGGCTACAATTTCGACGGCAGCGGCGTGTGGTACCAGGGGAAGCCCCTGGCGCAGTACGCGCCGTGCGTGAACGACGACGACCTGCTGCTGTTCATGTCCAGGGAATTGAAGCCGGCCGACAGTCATTCCTGCCCGGACTGACCGGATCATTCATTGGCGGTATGCTGTGCGGAGACCTGAATGATTTCGTCCAGAAACAGCTGCTGGATCGTGGTCAACTGGCGGCTGCTGGACCAGACCAGATAGAGGCTGGATCGGATCTCGGGTGAAAAGGGCCGGAAGCAGACCTCTGAATGGATGCCTTCGTTCATGATCCCCTGACGGATGATCGCATAGGCGACCCGTTCCCGGACGAGCGCTTCCGTGCTGGTCATCAGGAACGAGGTGCCGATCAGGTGAAGCCGGTGGAAATCGTAGCCTAGCCAGCCGCTCATCAGGCTGCGGAAGTTTTCGCTTTTCCCGGCCAGTAGCGGAAGCGAACGGATGGCGTCCCCGGTGATATGCGGCTGCGCCGCCAGCGGATCATCCTTCCGCATCAGGAGTCCCCAGGAGTCCTGCCAGGGTAGTTTGATATTGGCAAACCGCGTCGTCAGCGGGACCACGCTCTGCAGCGCGAAATCTATGAGACCGCTTTCCAGCCAGCTGGTCTGCACGTCACGGCTGCCTGCATTTGAAAAATGGATCCGGATCCCCGGATGCTTTTCCCGCAGCCTTTTGACGGCCTCTACTGTGTGAAGGATGGAGGGGGATTCCCCTGCCCCGATATGCAGGCTCCCGGTGATATCACGGTCCTTCCGGGGAAATTCAGCCACCGTCCGCTCCGCCAGGTGGACGATGTCCAATGCGCGCTTGTTCAGGTAAACTCCCGCATCCGTGAGGGTAATGCCCTTCTTGTCCCGGATGAAAAGCCTGTCACCCATTTCCTCCTCCAGATTCTTCAGCTGCCTGGAAAGGGCGGGCTGGGTGAGGTTCAGCTCCCGGGCCGCGGCCGTAATGCTGCCCGTTTCACATAAGGTCAGAAAGTACTTCAATATCCGCAGCTCCATTTGCATCGACTCCTTTCCGTTCCATGATACACGGTTTTTACCATGCTTTCAAGGTATGAATAATGATAATATATAAGCATTTGTCATTATTAAACCACCCATGGTATACTCTGATCATCAACCTGGAAAAGGAGTGCTTGCCATGAAGAAACATCTTTCTTTGATACTCGCTTTCGCAATGGTCATATCCCTTCTGTCGGGCCTGGCCGCTGCGGAAAGCATCTACACCCCGGGTACCTATGAAGCTGCCCGCAACGGCATGAACGGTCCGGTGACGGTGACCATGACGTTCAGCGAGGACGCCATCCTTTCCGTGCAGGCCGTGGGAGAGCTGGAAACCAAGGGTCTGGGCGACGTGGCGATCGGGCAGCTGACCCAGGCGATTATGAATCGTCAGTCTGCCGACGTGGATGCAGTGACTGGCGCGTCCGTAACCAGCGGGGCCATGCTGGCCGCCGCGGCCGACTGCATCAGCCAGGCCAAGGGTGAATCGGCGGAAAAGCCGGAAGCGGTGACTGAGGAGACCGCGGATGTTATCGTGGTCGGCGCAGGCGCCGCGGGCCTTTCTGCTGCTGCCTCCGCCGTGGCGGAGGGCGCTTCCGTGATCGTGCTGGAAACAAATTCTTTCCTGGGCGGTGCGGCAGGCACCTCCATGGGCAATATTCTGAACCTGAATCCCGCTGTTTTCAGCGCTGCGGACCGGAATGACGGCGCACTGGAAAAGTACGCCGGCTATGGGGAAGACCGTTTTACCGGTCCCTGGCTGGAAGATTACAAAGCCCTGATGGCCCAGATCGAGGCTTATCGAAACAACGGCGAGGAAAAGGGCGCTTTCATCTCCCCGGAACGGGTGATGATCGATCATTACGTTAAGGGCATGGGCAAGGACCAGGCGGGCAATACCGTGACCCTGGACTATGATATGATCCGCGCCGGCGTGGATCATGCTGTGAACATTTATGAGTGGCTGGAGACCTATGGCCTGACCACTACGCCTCTGATGGAATATGTGTCCACCCCGGCCGGCCGCGGCATGGGCCTGATCGAGCTGCTGCGCAAGGCGGCTGAAGGCGCGGAGATCCGCTTGAATACCCGGGCCCGGAAACTGATTGTGGAAGACGGAAAAGTCGTCGGTGTGATTGCCGAGGACGCGGACGGCAACCGTGTCACATACCATGCCAACGGCGGCGTGGTGCTGGCCACGGGTTCCTTCTCCTCCAACGGTGAAATGGTGGCGAAATATCAGAAAGTTGGCACCGGCCTGACCGCCAGCATTCCCAGCAACAACCCTGCCGGCAACCGGGGCGACGGCATCGTGATGGCGGAAGCTATCGGGGCGCAGCTTCGGGATATGTCCTTCATCCAGACCTATCTGAAGGGTTATCAGAACCTGGCGACTTCCGGCGATGCCGGCAGCGTCTTCAAGGCGGCGCAGCTGGTGGTCAACACGAACGCCGTGCGTTTCGCGGACGACAGCAACCAGAGCCGCATCGTGAGCCGGGAAGGCAACGACCAGCCGGATGGCATTCTCATCGCCATCGGCGACAGCAGAATGATCGAAACCCTGAATGGTCAAAAAGAAGGGTTTATGGACGACCTGGTTGCGCGGAGCATGGCTTTCACCGCCGATACCCTGGAGGAAACCGCGCGGCTGGCAGGCCTGGACGCTGATACGCTGACCGCTTCAGTGAACACCTTCAACGGATATGTGGACGCGGGCGAAGACGCAGAATTCGGTCGGAAGACCTTCAACGGCAAGGTGGAAAACGGGCCTTACTGCGCGGTGAAGCTGCAGCTGGCCTGCCATCTGACCTTCGGCGGCCTAGTCATCGCCGGCGATGCGCAGGTGCTGGATGAGGCAGGCAACGCCATCCCCGGCCTGTATGCTGCCGGTGACGTGACCAGCGGATATGAGGGTGTCGTGCATCAGACGGGCAACTGCCTGACCATCATCATCAATACCGGCCGGAAGGCCGGCGCGCAGGCCGCCGCGATGGCGCTGGAAAAGACGCCCCTGCAGGACGGCCAGTATACCGCCACCGTGAACGGACGGAACGGGCCCCTGACATTGGTGGTATCCGTCGTCAATGGCTCCATTGCTGCCGTGGCGATCGGCGAGCACGAGGAAACCGCGGGCGTGGCCGACCCTGCCCTGAACACGCTGCCCGGTGAGATCGTCGCCTACCAGTCGATCGGCGTGGACACGGTGACCGGCGCGACCATCACCAGCCAGGCGATTCTGGACGCCGTGGCGGACTGCATCCGTCAGGCCGGCGGCAATCCCCGGGCCTGGCAGACCCGGGTGGTCAAGGAAGCGGGGGAAGACATTGAACTGACGGCGGATGTGATCGTCATTGGCGGCGGCGGCGCGGGCCTTTCCGCGGCAGCGGCAGCCGGAGATGCCGGCGCATCCGTGATCCTGATTGAAAAAGGTGCTGCCCTAGGCGGCAATACGATCTTGTCCGGCGGCGCTTATAATGCAGCGGATCCGGAATTGCAGGGACAGATGGAAATGAGCGATGCCACCCGTAATGAGCTGCTGTCCTATCTGGAAATGCAGGAAGAGGATTTCGGCGATTTTGCCCCGGCCCTGACCGTGCTGAAGCAGCAGATTCAGGCATATGTGGATTCCGGCGCTACCTACCTGTTTGACAGCCCGGAGCTGCATATGGTGCAATGCTACACCGGCGCCAGGCGTGAAGCCCTTGATGGCACCGTCATCGTACCCGACTATGCCCTGATTTCCAACATGTGCAATCATGCGCTGGATACGCTGCACTGGCTGGAGGACATCGGCCTGCCCCGCAATCCCCAGTTGTCCATGGCCGTGGGCGCGCTCTGGACCCGTACCCACAACATTGGCGCCAAAGCCCTGATCGCTACGCTGAGCGATTACGCCACCGCCAAGGGCGCGCAGATTCTGCTGAATACCAAGGCGGTGGAACTGATCACCGACGGGGGCTGCGTGACCGGGGTGATTGCTGAAAAGACAGACGGCAGCAAGGTGACGCTGCATGCCAATCACGGTGTGGTGCTCGCGACCGGCGGCTTCGCGGGAAATGTGCCGATGGTGGTGGAATACAACAATTACTGGCCTGATCTGACCACAAACGCCAAAACAGACAATACTCCCAACGCAACGGGCGACGGCATCTTCCTGGCTCAGGCGGTCGGCGCCAATACCCTGGGCATGGGATTTGCCCAGATGCTGCCCACCTGCACGGCCCTGGATGGCGTGGCCGGCAAGGGGGTTGGCAGCAAGCTGTACGTCAACCGGGAGGGCCTGCGCTATGTGAATGAAAACAGTGAGCGCGATGTGCTTTCCAAAGCCGCCCTGGCCCAGACGGATGCCATGTTCTTTGGCGTGGGCGACGCGGCGATGTACAATTCCCAGGGCGAAAACCGCATCATGGATTCCGTGCAGAAAGGGTATGCCTTCGTGGGCGACACCCTGGAGGAGGCAGCGCGGAAAGCGGGTGTTGATGAGAAAAACCTGGTGGAAACGATTGAAAAATTCAACGCTTATGTGGATCAGCAGAACGATCCCGAATTCGGTCGTTATATCTTCCTGGGCAAGGTAGAGACCGCGCCTTTCGTGCTGGTCGGTATGGCGCCTGCGCTGCACCACACCATGGGCGGTGTGCAGATCAACCCCAGGACCCAGGTGATCGATGTGAACGGTGAGCCCATCCCGGGCCTGTATGCTGCCGGCGAGGTGTGCGGCGGCATCCACGCAGGCAACCGCCTGGGCGGCAACGCCATCGCTGATATCGTGATCTATGGCCGTATCGCCGGCGGAGAAGCTGCTGCGTTTACCAAATAATACTGCTTTCCGTATATCCCATATGCATTTGCAAGCGCCTTTTTCGCCCCAGCTGCACTGCACTGCGGTCGACGTAGCGCTGCTGCGCTTCCCTTCGTTCCACTTCGCCGGGTGGAAAAATCCATCTTGCATCTGTACATGGTTTAGACGTCAATCAGTATAAGCGCGGGCGGATCCATCCGGATACCTCGTTGATTCAGTGACAGCAGCCCCGGCGTGCGCCGGGGCTGCTTTATGCATGCGCGCCTGGCGCCGCTGGTATCGCATCATACTGCTTTCTGTCTACCCCATATACATCTGCAAGCGCCTTTTCGCCCCCGCTGCGCTGCACTGCGGTCGACGTAGCGCCGCTACGCCTCCCTTCGTTCCACTTCGCCGGGACGAAAAATCGATCTTGCATCTTTTACTGTTATTGTTTATTGTGATCGCATCAAACCAAAATTATCCGGTTGACAAGAAAAATTGCTTGTCGTATAATAAAGCGCGGTTTCGCGATGGGAGGGGAGTTATGGTACTGGATGTATCCCAGGCTTTTTTGCGGCCGGGAGAACGTATCGCTTTCCGACACGAGGAGCCGATTCCGCCTCAGCTGATCTTTGGGGAGACGGTCACCTTTCCGCAGCCTGCGGTGATGACGGGGGATTACCTGCTGGAGGGCAGCACCCTGTACCTGACGGGTACGCTGGATGTGACGGCGCGGGGGTCCTGCGCGTTCTGCCTGAGTGATGTGAGCTATCCGGTACACCAGGAGTTTGCGGAGGTTTTCCTGCACCTGGACCGGATGACCCGCCTGACCAAACGGGCCGCGGATGACGACGAGCAGATGACGTTCGAGGGCAAGGAGCTGGACCTGGCACAGCTGGCGCTGACGCTGACCGTGCTGGAGCTGCCCATGCGCTTCGTATGCGAAGCCTGCTCACAACAGGCCGGCGAGGATGATGCCGGCGATGATACGCATGCTTGCCAGAAGGAAACGCCCACGGAGCATCCTTTTTCGGCATTGCAGCAATTGCTGACTAAGGATCAGGAGGTGTAGATATGGCTGTCCCGAAGGGAAAAGTATCAAAAGCCCGCGGCCGCAGCCGGCGCGCGAACTGGAAGCTTTCGCAGCCCGGCATCGTT
>CACXEB010000107.1 GCA_902766515.1 uncultured Eubacteriales bacterium | reverse complement strand
ATGTCCCGGGTGTATGTTCATCGATAGCGGGTGGATCCGGCCACGCGCGTGACGCGGCGCTGTGAACATCAAAAGATCCGCGCGCCGATGCGATGCAGGAAGGAGAGCATGATGAAAGTACTGGTTTT
This sequence comes from uncultured Eubacteriales bacterium, assembly GCA_902766515.1. The sequence goes on along the minus strand of CACXEB010000107.1, from coordinate 2,679 downwards.
GAACGGCAGCCCCAAGGTGAAAAGCGACACGTTCCGCATGACGGACGCCTTTCTGAAGGGCCTCAACAGGAGCGGTGAGCATGAGATCAGCATCGTCCATGTCAGGGACAGGAAGATCGCGCCCTGCCGCGGCTGCTTCGGCTGCTGGCAGCGGATGGACGGCCACTGCGTCATCCAGGACGACCAGAACGGCATCCTGGACCTGTATCGCAGCGCGGACGTGATCCTCTGGAGCTTTCCGCTGTACTGCTATGTAATGCCGTCGCCGCTGAAGGCGGTCCTGGACCGCACGATCCCGCTGGTCAGGATGGATATGGTGCAGGAGCAGGACGGGACGGTGCGCCATGAAGCGATCGCTGACTTTTCCCGGATGCATACGGTCGTGATCTGCGGCTGCGGGTTCCCGGACTGGGACGGCAACTTTGACAGCCTGAAAGTCATGTGCCGCCTCTGCTTCGGCTGTCCGGACGTGGTCTGTGTGCCGGAGACGCCGCTGCTGAACGTGCCGGAAGCCGCCATTGTGGCGGATCCGCTGCTCGCCGCGTTTGAAAAGGCGGGCGAGGAATACGCGGCTACCCTGACGCTCTCCGCCCAGACGGTAGCGCGGCTGGAAACGCCGATGATTCCCAAGGAGGAGTATATCCGCCAGGTGAACAGCCGGGCCTGACAGGAATGACAGGTCTTTTCCGCGTTACGGCGCGGAAAAGGCCGCCGCATCCACCCCTTCGAGGGTCAGCAGGCGGATCTTTTTGTCGAGCCCGCCGGCATAACCGGTCAGGCTGCCGTTTGCTCCGATGACGCGGTGGCAGGGGATGATGATCGAGATGGCGTTATGGCCGACTGCGCCGCCGACCGCCTGCGCGGACATATGGGGGATCCCGTTCCGGCAGGCGATCCTGTCGGCAATGGCGCCATAGGTCATGGTCTGCCCGAACGGGATCGTGAGCAGGACTTCCCAGACGGCCCGCCGGAAGGGCGTGGCCTTCATCGCGAGTGGCGGCGTGAATCCGGGTGCCCTGCCGGTGAAGTAGAGGTCCAGCCACCGGTCCGCCGCCTCAAAGACCGGCAGGCTGCCGGCTGCGTGGTCTGCGTCCAGGGTGTCGGCAAAGTACTTCTGCCCATCAAACCACAGGCCGGTCAGGGCTTCGCCGCTGCCGGCCATTGTGATGCCGCCGAGCGGCGAGTCATAATGATGGATGTATTCCAACGGAATCTTCCTCCCTGCGCGGAAAACAGAAACTGTATCGGGACATGACAAAGGGAGCGGTCGGATGGATCAGTACGGACAGCTGCGGGAACTGACACTGCAGGACAGGAAAGAGATCACGGCGCTGTTCAGCGATGTATTCACAAACGCGCCGTGGTATGACGATTGGAGCGATCAGGCGCAGCTGGATGCCTATATCGCTGACCTAACGGGCCAGGCGTATTCCCTGACGCTGGGCTGGTTTGAAGGCGGCCAGCTGGCGGGCCTGTCCATGGGGCATGTCAAGCACTGGCACAGCGGGACGGAGTATATCATCGAGGAGTTCTGCGTCGCCAGGGAACGGCAGGGGAAGGGCCTCGGCACCGCCTTCATGCGGGCGATCGAGCGGTATCTGACGGCCCGGGGCATTCGCCGTATTTTCCTGCAGACGGACAGTCATGTGCCCGCCTATACGTTTTACCTGCACCGGGGATTCCGGGAGCTGGACAGCCATGTTTCCTTTGCGAAGCAGCTGGACAGCGGTCCGGATTGATGGGAGGAGGATGGCGATGCCTCACGAATACGTGTTTGACGCGGTGCTGCATGAGGATCCGGAAAGCGGTGGAGCGTATGTGGTCTTCCCGTGGGATATCCGCCAGGAATTCGGCAGGGGCCGCGTCAGCGTCCACGCGCTGTTCGATAGCGTCCCGTATGACGGCAGCATCGTGAATATGGGCGTCCGGGACGCGGAAGGCAGCGTCTGCTATGTGATCGGCGTGCTGAAATCCATCCGGACGCGGCTCGGCAAGCGGGACGGCGATCGCCTTCACGTGGTGATCACGCAGCGGTGACACCGGTCACCGTTATTTCCAGTGCTTCAGCCGGGAAAGCTGGCCGTCCAGCCAGGCGCGGCGCTCTTCCTCCGGCAGGTTTTCGGGATTGGGGATGTGCGCTGTCAGGAAGTCAATCAGCGCGTCCTTCGATTTGTACGCAAATTCGCCGCCGTTATAGCACCAGGTGCAGTAATCCTCGTTAAAGCTGCCGTCCGGTTCCCGGCTGATCTGGCCGTCGTCCGTCAGCGGCATGCCGCAGCACTGGCACCACAGCTGACGGGGGGATCCCAGCAGCGTGTTGATGGATACGTCGTACAGGCGCGACAGCAGCTTCAGCGTATCCGTGCTGGGCTGCGTTTCGCCGGTTTCCCAGCGGCTGACGGCCTGGCGGGTCACCAGTACCCGCTCTGCCAGTTCTTCCTGGGTCAGGTGGTGGTTTTCGCGCAGCGATTTCAGGGCTTCATAGGCTTCCATGGTCAAACCTCCTTGCGTGATTGCTGCACTGATGATGACACAGAAACAGGCCCCTGTCAAGCAACTGTCCGTTGCGCAGGAAGCGCCGGTGCCCGGTATGGTCACTGTTCACGGGGTGAACAGTGACCGTAGGGGGGATTGGCATCCCCCCTGCGTGACCCCCCCACAGATTTGCCTGTCGCCCCT
>CACXEB010000106.1 GCA_902766515.1 uncultured Eubacteriales bacterium | reverse complement strand
GGCGGCTCCGACGGCCTGTCCGGCATCACGGCGAACCCGACCATCGGCGTGTTCTCCGACCTGCTGACCGCCATGGGCGGCAGCACCATCCTGACCGAGGTCCCGGAAATGTTCGGCGCGGAGACCATCCTCATGTCCCGCTGCGGCACCGAGGAGCTGTTTGAGAAGACCGTACAGCTGATCAACGGCTTCAAGGGCTATTTCGAGAGCTACCACATGCCGGTGTACGAGAACCCCTCCCCCGGCAACAAGCAGGGCGGCATCACCACCCTGGAGGACAAAGCGCTGGGCTGCACGCAGAAATCGGGTTCCTCCGCGGTCAAAGGCGTCCTGAAGTACGGCGAGCGCGTCACGGCGCCCGGCCTGAACCTGCTGAGCGCGCCCGGCAACGACCTGGTCGCGTCCACCGCCCTCGCCGCCAGCGGCGCGCAGCTGGTGCTGTTCTCCACCGGCCGCGGCACCCCCTTCGGCTGCCCGGTCCCCACGGTGAAGATCGCTTCCAATACCCCCCTCGCCACCCGGAAGCGCAACTGGATCGACTTTAACGCCGGCCGCCTGCTCAGCGGCATGACCCTCGACGAGCTGGGCGAGGACCTGATGAACCTCGTCCTGTCCATCGCCTCCGGTGAAAAGGAAGCCCGCAACGAGGAAAACGGCTTCCGCGAGGTCGCGATCTTCAAGCAGGGAGTCACGCTCTGATCATATGAGGAATGTGGCCTGAATTCGCTATCGATATCTGAAAGGAGATATTGCCCATGGACATTCTCGAAAAACTCTCCCTTGCCGGTCTGGTACCGGTCATCAAGGTGGACGACGCGGCGGACGCGGTGCCGCTGTGCAAAGCGCTGGCGGACGGCGGTCTACCGGTCGCTGAGATCACCTTCCGCACGGCGGCGGCCGAAGAAGCCATCCGCCAGGTGCACGAGCAGCTGCCCGAGGTCATCCTGTGCGCGGGCACGGTGCTGACCACCGACCAGGCGGACCGCGCGGTCAAGGCCGGCGCGGCGGCCATCGTCTCCCCCGGCCTCAATCCCGAGGTCGTCCGGTGGTGCCTGGACCACAACGTTCCGGTCTGCCCCGGCACCTCCAACCCCTCCGACATCGAAGTCGCCCTGTCCTTCGGCCTCAAGGCCGTGAAGGTGTTCCCGGCGGAAGCGATCGGCGGCATCAAGCTGATCAAGTCCATGGCGGCGCCCTATGTCGATATGCACTTCATGCCCACCGGCGGCATCAACGAGCAGAACATGCTCGACTACCTGAGCTTTGACAAGATCCTCTGCTGCGGCGGCAGCTGGATGGTGCCCGGCGACGCCGTGAAGGAAAAGAACTGGGCGAAGATCACCGAGCTGACCCGCAGCGCGGTCGACAAGCTGCTCGGCTTTGAGGTCAGGCACATCGGCATCAATTCCGGCAGCCCCGAACAGGCCCAGAAGGACGCCGAGCAGATCGCAAAGCTGCTCAACTGGCCCGTAAAGCCCGGCAATTCCTCCATCTTCGCAGGCACCGGCTTCGAGCTCATGAAGGAGCCCGGCCGCGGCGAGAAGGGCCATGTCGCCATCGCCACCAACAGCATCAAGCGCGCGAAGTGGCACCTGGAGCAGCGCGGCTTCGTCTTTGACGAAACCAGCGCCAAGTCCAAGAACGGCAAGATGACCGCCATCTACCTGAAGGACGACATCTGCGGCTTCGCATTCCACCTGCTGCAGAAGTAATATTCCAAAAACGGAGCATCCGGCCGCTGGTCAGCCAGCGGCCGGATGTTTCGTTTTTTGGTTTCACACTGCCTTCCATCCAGCCCAATCAGTATCAGTTGGTTTATCAGGCAGTTCTGCACGAGTAAGCGCAGAGTGACGAATCACAAGTTCAGGCAGGACTCAGAGCAAAAACAGATTTTCCCCGGTTCTCCTGCCCCGTGGCAAGCGTCAAAACACCGTCCTCGAATCGCGGGAGGCCGCAGGCCGAACCGTCGTCCCATCCCATAGCCATTCAACCCCACAGCCCAGCGACGTACCACCCTGTCCTCTGCGGCACGGAATCCCGGAGTCCGCCGGTTCACCCGGCGGATGAGGCCGAAGGCCGAAACCCGGCTGTAAGCCGGGCG
>CACXEB010000105.1 GCA_902766515.1 uncultured Eubacteriales bacterium | reverse complement strand
CGGGTTTGAACGCCAGGTGGATGATATCCGTATCCAGCAGATCGATCAGCTGGCTCTGGAAGCCGTCCGCCATACGGGTCCATACGCAGTCGTTGCCGGAATTGCGGAGGTTGAACGATTTATAGTAGGTGAACGGCCGGTCCTCAAATAGCGGATATTCAAAGTACTTTTCGCCGTATTTGGCCTGGGCGCGGATCTTCAGCGTCTTCTGGGGCATATCGAGGCTGTAGTCGCCGCCCAGCGCGATCTTGATGCCCTGGGAAATGACGGTGCCCGCGCCGTTCTGCTCAAAGATCTCCACATAGGCCGGGCGGGGGATCTTGCCGAACTGGCGGTAGATCGTGTTGCGGAAGGGAATGCCCTTGGACTTGTCGACGTTGGGACCGGCAGTGAAGAGGCCGGTATTCTCGTTGTACAGCTCGTACGGATCGATGATCAGGGATACGACCGGCAGCGAGAAGTAGGTATTGATGATGTAGGAGGCGCTGACGGTATCCGAAGGCTGCAGGCCGCTCTGGAAGGCCCGGGCCCGGAGCACCGACGGGACCTGGAACATGATCGGCACGGAGTATACCTGACTGTTTTCCAGCGTCGGGATGGAGCCGTCCAGCGTGAAGCGCACGGTCGTGCCCTCCGGCACGTCGATGCTGACGGTGACGGCGCTCTCATACAGGCCGCCCTGCATCGAGAGCTTCGGCGTCGCCGCGTAACCGGCGAAGCCTGCGCCGTTCTGCTGTCCGGGGGTCGGCGCGTCATAATAAAAAAAACCGTTCGTTTCAATGGAACGGCCATAGGATACGTCTGTTCGCATCTGCGGGATATACAGCTTATCCAGAACGCGTCCCTCCGGGTCGCTCAGGGTGATGACTTCGCCGCCGGTCTTCGTGATGCCGTAAGACGTATGCAGGTTGGAACCGGATGTTGAGGTGGCGGATTTATCGCAGCGGATGACCTTGTATTCTCCCGGATAGATGGTCGTCCCGAGGGGAAACTGCCATTTCCTCGGCCAGCCGATGTTATCGCTCAGGCCGAACAGGGAAAGGTCCACCGGTCCGCTGCCCGCGTTGTACAGCTCGATCCAGTCGCAGGCGGCCTCGCCGGCGGCCGGTGTCACCGCGTCGGAGGACGCGAGCACTTCCGTGATGTAGACCCGGGTCTCGTTGATCTGCCGCATGTACCGGTCCGCGTCGGCGATGCCCTGCGGGGTGTTGGGCCGCCCCGGGGTCGCGATCTGGAATACGGACCAGACGTTGGTGCCCGGGTTCCGGCCGTACGAGACGTCCTTGCCGATGTTCGGCACCACCAGGCGGTCGATCAGCTCGCCGGCCTTGCTGGTCATGACCAGCGTCTCGCCCTCGCCCGCCAGCCGGAAGCTGGTGTGGGGGATGCCGTTCTGCTGCATCTTGTTCTTGCCGGAGCAGAAGACGATGTAATACTGGCCCGGCTCGATGACCGCTCCCTCCGGGAAGAACCACTTGAGGGGCTTCAATTCGTTGTCGCTGAGCGCGACGTCGCTCAGCCGGATGGTGGTGGTGCCCGCGTTGTACAGTTCGATCCAATCCGACAGCTCACCGTCCTCGTCGCGCAGGCCGGATTTCGGCACGGGCATGACCTCGTTGAACATGAGGGTGTCCGCTTCGATGACGAAGTTGCTCAGGTAGGCGGTGTGGCCCTCGAAGGAATTCTCATAGCCGGGGGCGTACTCGTCCGTCCGGCGCCATTCCGTCGCGGAAACGCGCTGGTAGCTTTCGTCGGTGTTGAGGGTGGGCACGGTCACCTGGTCGATGCCGATGCCGTTTGCGTCGAACAGGAACACGGTCACGCCGTAGCTGGAAAGCTTGAACTTGGCGTGGAGCGCCGCGTTGGGATCGTCAGCGTTCACTTTGTCGCAGAACACGACGACGCGGCCGTTGGGCTGCAGCGTCATCTCCGGAAACAGGAACTGTATTTTGTCGGACCGGTTGGACAGGCCCACGTTTTTCAGGGAAATCGGATGGTCGGTGGAGTTCCAGAGCTCCAGCCAGTCGCTGAAGGCACCGTGG
>CACXEB010000104.1 GCA_902766515.1 uncultured Eubacteriales bacterium | reverse complement strand
TGTCCACGCCGTCCACATAGCCGTCCTGGCTGTGGTCCTGCATGCAGGCGGGCACGGGAGCATAGCCGCCCATGTCCTTGCCCCAGGGATAGAAGCCGTCCTGAGTGGTGGTCATGTAGGCAATGACGGCGCAGGCAGTCCAGGGCAGGGGACTGGTCTTGGTCAGCATCAGGTAGTGCTTGTAGGCATAGCCGCCGATGCCGGTGTAGCCGTCCTGATAAGCGGCCACGGTGATGTTGTTCACGGAAGCCTCAGCGGTTTCTTCCACGCTGCGCAGCTTGGAATACACCAGCAGACCGGTCTGGCCGGCGGCGGACTTGGTCACGAGCGTGTTGCAGATGGGGCCGTCGTCGGTTTCCTGGTTGTACTGATCGCACCAGAGCAGTACCCAGGCCAGGCCGTAATTGGCGTTCTCAGCGGTCAGGCCCAGATCAGCCACGTCCTGCTTCATGTCTTCGATCAGGGCGTCGTATTCCTCGTTCTTGCCTTCCCAGGCTTCATAGGCTTCCTTGGCCCAGTTGGCATACTTTTCGTTGGTCATCATGTACAGGAAGTTCTTGCCCACGGGCTCGGAATTGACGCCCATGAAGAGGGGCTTTTCGCCTTCGGCCACGAAGTCCCACATATTGGTGTAGGCTTTGTCGCCCAGATTGTTGAACATGAACACCTTGTTCAGGGTCTGCAGGGCCAGAGGATTTTCGTTGTTTTCCTTGGCCACGCCCTCGGCGTTGGTCCAATCCAGGGGAACGAAGTTCAGCAGGGCGCCGGTATCCAGCATCTTGCTCTGGATCTGGTTGCCGTCCTGGATCAGCGTCATGGAGATTTCATGGTTGGCGCTGCTCACGTCGGCTTCCAGCTGGGCGAAGATATTGTTGTTCTTGGGCTGCTGCCAGCTGAATTCCATGGTGTAGGAGGGATCGATCTTCTGCAGAGCCTCGATGAACAGAGGCAGCACGGATTTGCCGCGGCTGGAATTGCCTACGGCGTTGAAGGTCTTGCCGTTGGATTCTTCAATGGCTTTCTGGAACAGCTCTTCCAGGGTCATGTTCTGCGCCTGGGCGATGACGTCCGCGACGTCCTCGGCCATGGCGAACGAGCACATGGTCATGAGCAGCATTGCCGCCAATGCGACAGCCAGGATCTTTTTCATACGAAAATCTCCTTTTCCATTAAATTTTGGCCGGTTTAACGCCGGCTGACACATGTATTATACTCTTTTATGCTTAAATGTCAACCCTGGTTTTGACCGTGTAACAGAATTCCCATGCCTCTTGATTTCACGGTCCGAACGCGGTATACTGTTCACGCCGCCGCGCATCCGGCGCGGCACCTTCAATATATATGGCAGGAACAGGAGTGGAACCGCATGAAAATCGGCATCGGCAACGATCATACTGCCGTCCTCTACAAGGACGAAATCATGAAGCATATCCGGGACACCTACGGCTATGAGGTCGTCAATTACGGCACGGACAGCCAGGAAAGCTATGACTACCCGCTCGCGGGCGAAACGGTCGCCAACGCGGTGGCGAAGGGCGAGGTGGACCTCGGCATCGTCATCTGCGGCACGGGGATCGGCATCTCCCTGGCGGCCAACAAGGTGCGCGGCATCCGCTGCGCCGTCTGCAGCGAGCCGTATTCCGCCAAGCTGTCCCGCCAGCACAACAACAGCAACATGCTGGCCTTCGGGGCGCGCGTCATCGGCATTGAGCTGGCCAAGATGATCGTGGACGCCTGGCTGACCGCCAGTTTCGAAGGCGGCCGCCACCAGCGGCGCGTCGACATGATCACCGCGATTGAAATGAAGCAGGAGCACTGAGGAGGCATCACATGCGCAGACGTTACCTGTTCCTGTTCTCCCTGATCCTGCTGCTGCTTCCGCTCCGGGCGCTGGCGGCCACGGTCAGCGGGTCACTGACGCAGATCTCCCTGCATTCGACCCGCCCGCTGGAAAAGATCACTCTCACTCTCGAGGCGGAGGATGGCTCCCGCGCCCAGGCCGCCACGGACAAGGACGGCAATTACCGCTTTACCGGCGTGAAGACCGGAAGGTACCGCGTGCTGGCCCACCTGCCCTCCGACCACGTGCCCGCGCTGATGGGCGCGGACAACTGGCTCCTGCCCGGGCAGACCTGCGAAGCGATGACGGACTGGTTTGATGTCGAAGGGAACACCACGGTGCCGCTCGCCTCGACGCGGGCGACCGTGTTCGTCAAGGCGATCGCCTTCCTCGATGAAAACGCGAACGGCGGCCGGATGACGAGCGAGCCCGCCCTCCGCGACGTGCAGGTGAGCCTGCACCCCGCCGACCATCCCGAGATCCTGGTTGCCAGCGGCGTCACCGACCGCAAGGGCGAGCTGACGCTGGACAACCTCTCCCCCGGCGCCTACCGCGTCCGGGTCATCCTGCCGGACAATTACAGCATCGGCCCGCTGGGCAGCAAGGTCAGCATCTACTATAACTGCATCGTCCCCTCGGACGGATCGGAAGCCTGGTCAGATCCCTTCACCCTGACCACCGGGTCCCAGGGCATCGGCATCGGCGCCGTCACCACCGGCAGCGCGGCCGGCACCGTCTGGTACGACGCGAACGCCAACGGCCGCCGCGACCGGGACGAGGGCGGGCTGCCGGGCGTGGCCGTCACCCTGACCGGGCTGGACAGCGGCGTCGTCCGCGAAACCGTGACGGACAAGGACGGCCGCTACGCGTTCACCCGGCTGCAGCCGGGCGACTACAGCCTGAAGGTCACCGCGCCCGCCGGCAGGATGTTTGCCGCCGGCGACAGCTGGCTGACCGCCGACGACAGCGATACCGACGCGGCGACGCTGACCGTCGTGGCGGAACAGTCCCTCACCGTGCGCGACATCGGCCTGATGGACGCGACCAGTTTGAAAGTCGTCTTCTACCTGGACGCCAACGCCAACGGCATGCAGGACGATACGGAAACCGGCTTTGAGAGCGCAGCCATCACCGTCACCCGCGGCGGGAAGCAGGTTGCCGCCGCCGTCTCCGACAGCAGCGGCGCGGCCCTGGTCCCCATCATCCGCGCCGGCGATATCGAGATCAGCGCCCGGCTGGACGAGACCCATATCTTCTCCCCCACCGGGCTGGACAACGACTTTGCGGAGGCGCTCGCCACCTCGCAGGCCAGCGCGGCGGCTGCCCTGACCCCCGGCCAGCAGACCACCCTGTACGCGGCGGTCACCCTGCCCGCCCAGATCGGCGGCCAGGTGTTCATGGACGGGAATGACGACGGCATCCGGGGTACCGACGAAGGGCCCGCGGAGGGCGTGATCGTGGAGGCCGTGGACTGGACCGGCCAGGTCGCCGCGACCACCGTGACGGACGGAAGCGGCTTGTACCTGTTCGACCGCCTGCTGCCCATCCCGCACACCGTCCGCTTCATGCTGAACGATCCCTACATCGCCTCGCCCGCGCCCAAAAAGGCCGACGGGCAGACCGCCAACAGCATCGTCCGCCAGACCGGCGATTACGGCGAGACTGACCTGATCCATCTGGCGCCCGGATCCTACAACGGCGGCGTCAACGGCGCGCTGTTCCAGGCCGGGACCGTCAGCGGACGGATCATCCTGCCCGATGACCGGCCCGCGGGCATGGCGGAAGGCCTGCCCGGCGTCCGCGTCACCCTGACGGACCTGGACGGGGAACCGGTCTCCGACTACAGCACGACCCTGACTGAGGAAGACGGCAGCTACTACCTGAAGGGCATCCTGCCCGGCCGGTACACCCTGCGCTACACCCTGCCGGACGACACCCTCTTCGCCGATACGGACGAGCTCACCGTCTATTCCGTGCCGTTTGACTCGGCCATGGGGACAGACACCGGCATTGCCGATATCGTGGCGATCCGCACCGCCCTGTTCGAGGGCCAGGTGCTCTGTGAGGGTGAGCCCGCCGCTGCCATCCTGACCGCCGTCAACACCGATACGGGCTATACCGTCACCTTCCCCGCAGAAACCGCTTCCGCCGGCCACTTTGCCCTGAGCCGCCTGCGCCCCGGCCACTGGAAGATCACCGTCACACTGGAGGAGGGCTACAGCTTCGCGGAGGATACCGACCTGGTGCCCGCCATCGCCCACCATGAGTCCTCCCGCGAATACGACCTGGAAATGGGCGAACACCGGACCGGCCTGAAGGTGCTGGTCACGCGCCCGGCTACGGTCAGCGGGCGGATCTTCCTGGATGAAAACCTGGACGGCGATTATACGCCTGATTCGGAATCTCTCCTGAGCGACCGGCCGGTCCGGCTGATCAACCGGGACGGCGAAACCGCCGCCGAAATGCGGACGGACGCGGACGGCCGTTTCGAAAGCCCGAAGCTGATCCCGGGCCGCTACCAGGTCGCGCTGGACCTGGACGACGACTGCATCCTGCTCGCCGGCTACCAGCTGTCCGAGACCGGCTGGGCCCAGGACGTGGAAGCCCTGAGCGGCCGGAATACGGACGCGTCCGTCCCCGTGCTGCGCTTCGCTTCGATCGCCGGCCGGTTCTGGAGCCTGGACGACTCCCTCGACTTCGTCGCCGGCCTGGAGGTCCGGCTGTACCGGTCGGACGACCTGACCGCCCCGATCGCCGTCGCGAAGAGCAACCGTCAGGGTGAATACCGCTTCCAGCGCCTGTATCCCGGCGAATACCAGCTCTCCGCCGTTCTGCCGGAGGGGCACGGCTTCGCCCGGCGGGCTGACGTCAGCGATACCCGCACCAGCCTGATCCTCAGCAACGATGCTTCCCGGTTCAGCGCCGTCCTGCAGCTGGTCATGGGCACCCATATCGATCACGCGGACTTCGGCTTCGGGGCGAAGGGCGCCATCGGCGACTTCGTCTGGCTGGACGAGGATGCGGACGGCATGCAGGACATCGGCGAGCGCGGCATCCCCGGCATCCACCTGGAACTGTGGCAGGAAGGCGAGAAGGTGGCTGAAACCGACAGCGACCTGTACGGCCACTACCTGCTCGAAGGCATCTATCCCGGCCACTACATCCTGCGGGTCACCATGCATCCGGAGCTGGCCGCCACCCGCCACCAGACCGAGTTCCCGCTGATCGGCAGCGTGCTGCCCGAATCGGACGGCCTGACCGTGGACGCGCCGGACGTCGTCGTGCCCAGCGGCACGCGCAACCTGGCGGTGGACGTCGGGCTTCGCCTGCGCGAAGCGGGCGTGTACCCCGCCGTGATGGACACCATTCCCACCACGGACTGGTCCTTCGGCGGAAAGAAACGATAATCAACGGCATACAAACAGGCCCCTGCTCCGTTCAGTCTGCGGAGCAGGGGCCTGTTTTTGTCTGTCGTTTGTCACCCGATCAGGGTCATCAGCCAGGCCAGCGCCGGGATGGTCACGATGGAAAGCAGCGCGGAGATCACAACGGTTTCCACGGCATAGGGATAGTCCCGTCCGTGCAGCTGCGCGTACACGGCCACATTGGCGCCCACCGGGCAGGCGGCGGCGACCATCAGCACCATCTTCATGTCGCGCATGTAGGCAGGCAGCAGCAGGAGCAGCGCGATGGACAGAAGCGGGATCAGCGCCAGCCGGACCGCCGACACCGCGTACAGCGACGGCCGGGTGAGCATGCGCTTCAGGTCCGTCTGGGCCAGGTAGATGCCCACCGTAAACATGGCCAGGGGCGTATTCAGCGCCGCCACGGTGGACAGGCAGCCTGTCACGATGGATGGCAGCGGCACCTGCAGCAAAAACAGGAGCAGGCCGCAGAGGATCGCGATCATGAACGGCGCGCGGATCAGCTTCTTCAGCCGGAACCCTTCCAGGACCGGCTGCCCGGTCAGGAAGGAGACGCCGACCGTCCACTGGCCGATGTTCAGGAACGCGACAAAGCAGGCCACATAAAAGACGGCCCCCTGCCCCACCGACGCGATGATCAGCGGGATGCCGAAGAAGCCCGGGTTGGAAAACGCGGCCGCGAACGCGGCGATATCGTCCTTCCTGAACACCGTACGGGCAACCACGATCGACAGGAGCAGCAGCACCGCGGCGGCCGCGCCGCTGATCAGGATGCCCAGCAGGTGCTCCGGCGTCCGCTCGACCAGGAAGCCGTTGATGATCGTAGCCGGCAGCGCCAGGTAGATCAGGATATTGCCGAGGGCCCTGCTGCCCTCCGGGCCGATCTTCTTCCCTTTATAGAGCAAAAACCCCAGCCCCGCCAGCAGAAACATCTGCAGGATCTGCTTTACGAGGATCCATACCATCTCCATACCGTCCTACCCCTTCCCGCCGCAGCCGGACGGCATCCCGCCCGCCATACCGCCGCGCCGGGATTATATCATACACACGCCGCCGCGTCCAGCACCTCATACAGCTCCGTCTCGCTCACGAACGTCCGTCGTTACTATTCACGGGTGCCGCAAAGGAGGAAAAGGAAAGATGTGAAAGAGAAACGATTTGATAACCTCTGGGTCTATCCTCACAG
>CACXEB010000103.1 GCA_902766515.1 uncultured Eubacteriales bacterium | reverse complement strand
ACTCATGCCGCATTATTCTGGTTGTATTGCATCAGGAGGAGCATCATGTGGCTCCAGAATGCTTTCTCGAGCTTGTCGATGATGGCGTCCAGCTGCTGGCCGGTCCAGCGGTCGTCGGCCTTCGCGAGGTATTTGCTGGAAATTTCCAGCTCAATCATAAAGTATGAGTCCGAGCTCCTGCTGGAGACGCTGTCCGGCCTGACGTATTTATAGTTGTAGGCAGGCAGGGGGATGATGCCGTCGCGCTCCGCCATGATAATGCGGTACAGCCGGCCATAGGTCGGGTAATAGGAGACCGTCTTGCTGTAAGACTTCCCGGTGGTCGTGGAGGTGCGGGTGATCGTGCTTTCCCTCATGAACGTCATGTCGGCGACGATCAGGATGTCGCATTCTTCCCAGGCGGCCGGCATGTGGTCTAGGGGCACGCGGTCCATATAGGCGGTCTCCACGCGCACGGTATAGATATCCGGATCCGCCTTGTTATGCGCGTCGTAATTGTCAGCGGGCTGGCGGAGCTTCTGCTCCTTGGGCTCGTTATGCTCGGTGCGGCTCAGGATCAGGTAGCGGTCGCCGTCAGGACGCTGGTATTCCCAGTTGTCTTTGTTGTGCGACAGGTTCAGGTGCTCCAGGTCCAGGGAGATGACCAGGCCCTCGGGAAAGGTCTCCGCCAGGCTGACGCCCCGCTGGCGCAGCTGGTACAGCAGGGGCACGATCTCCGCGGGATCCCGCAAGGGGCCGGCCAGGGCACGCGCCAGCAGGGTGATCCGGGCCGGTTCCGTCGCGCTGTCCAGCAGGGTGCGGAGCCCGGGCAGGTCCGCTTCCGTCAAGGCGGCTTCCAGGAAGTTGTCGCCGGACAGGCCGCGGGCGGCCGCCTCTGCCGCCCGGTCGACCTTGACGTCCAGGGCATCCGCCTTCCACCACTGGCCGAAGGTCGTGGCCATGGTGGGGCGCTTGGGATTGCCGGTCGCCAGCCAGCGGTCATACAGCGGGTCCCGCGTTCCGGGAAGCAGCCTGACGATGTCTTCGAGCAGCTTCAGGTTGCTGTCGGCGGCGAATTCAGACAGGTTCAGCGCTGCCAGCTGGGCGTCCAGCGCCTGCTGCGCATCCCCGTCCGGATAGCCGGCGTCGGTGCGCAGGGCGGCGTATACCGCCAGCTGCAGTGCGTGCTCACTGCCCGCGGGGAAGCCGTCCAGCGTCTGCTTCAGCGCCTTGACGGCCGCCTCGTCCAGCTGGCCGTTTTTCAGGAGAAGGCTGTCCAGCGCCGACACGGGCACGGTGGAATTATAGCCGGTGGCCGTGTCCTTTACCCGCTCCTCCAGGGGCGGCGGCAGGCTCCGGATATAGGCGAAGATGCCGACGCCCGCCAACATGGCGGCGCAGACGCCCATGGCGGGCCGGCTGGCATTCTGGAAGACGCCGGCGGCATAGACGTCGCAGAAGGACTCCAGGGTTTCCTGGGGATTGCCGGCCTTCTTCGCGGCGCGGCGGAGCGCGGAGGACCGCGCGCACATCAGGACGATGGCGAAGGCCAGCAGGCATAACAGGCCCAGGCCGATCGGCAGCAGCGCGCCGGTAGCCTGCAGGTGGTGGTAAAATGGCTGGTCTTTGAGGATGGCGATCAGCATGGCCAGCAGGAAAAGCGGCAGGAAGACCAGGCCTGCGCGGCCATTGGCGCTCTTCTTCCTCTGGACGGCATCGTTGGCGCAGTCCTTGATGTTCGACAGGATCTGGTCCAGCGTCCGGTCAAAGTGAGAGGCCAGGAAGGTGATCGCCTCGCAGCGCGACGCGTCGCTCAGCTGCAGGCTGAAGGTGGTCCGCGTCGTCCGGTAGTTGACGCGCTCCGACGATACGCGCACTTCGCGCTGGAAATAGGAGGCCAGCGCGTCCTTCCAGTGCTGGGTGACATGCTCCTCGTGCTCGCCGTTCGCGTTGATGAACATGGCCTTGCGCTGCGCCGTGCCCTTTTCATAGGCGTTGACGAACATCTGCAGCCGCTGCAGGACCTCCGGACTGAGCTGGGGATTGTTGGCTTCTGACATGATCGTTCTCCTTTACGGGTCGGGGGTGGACAGCATCGCGGTCCGGTCGGGATCCTCCGTCAGCCAGCGCGGGTCGCGCTCCGGGTCCAGCCACCGGTCCGCCAGGTCCGGCGGGCAGATGACCGGCATGCGGTCGTGGATGAACGCGATCTCCGGCGCGGCCGGCCGGGTGAGGATGGAGAAGGCGGGCAGGACCTCGCCGGGCTCATAGCGGTAGATGCCCGTCAGCAGCACCGGCCCCTGCCGGTCGGGCCGCAGCGCGTAGCGCCGCTTCAGCGGTTTGCCGTCCGGCCCTGCCAGGCGCTCCCATTCGTAGTACCAGGCGGCGGGGATCAGGCAGCGCCTTTGCCGGAAAGACGCGCGAAACAGTGGCTTTTCAGCCGCTGTCTCTGAGCGCGTGTTGATGACCTGCCTGCCGTTGTCCAGCCGGAAGCCCCAGCGCATGGGGAAGGCGGACGGCTGGCCGCGCCTGTCGGGCGCGAGCGCCGCGACCGTGCAGGACGGGGTGACCTCGCCCCGGGAGACAGGTCCACGGTTCAGTTTTTCCGCGCGGCTGACCGCTGTTTCGACGATCCGGTTGATCCACTCATCCGCGTCATCCTCAGGCACATAAAACCGTCCGCACATGGCATCCTCCGGATTTTTTTTCGACGGCCGCGCAGCGCCGCTGATTTCCGGATCATTGTAGTGTTTTTTCCCTGGTTTGTCAACCGCTGT
>CACXEB010000102.1 GCA_902766515.1 uncultured Eubacteriales bacterium | reverse complement strand
TCTGTCAGGAATTGTCAGCACCGGATCATTCATTCCTGATCGATCAATGTATTTGGCAATGATTGCATTTCCCGCATCATCTGTCAGATAACAAAAATTCCCACTTCGATGAACCATGAGCATCCCTGACGGCCGCTCAGTCACCCGATGAAATCTGTCAAGGGTATATATGTTACCATGGGAATCAGTGCCGGTTTGTATGAGGATATTGTCTTCTACGGTATACCGGCATTTGCTGCCGTTAGGCAATGCGCAGACAAAGCTGTTTTCCTCTTCATCATATAAGTCTATTTTCAGACTGCTGACGCCTGTCTCCTCGATCATTTGAAATATATAGAGACCGTCCGCTGTCAGTTCGACATAGGAATGGAAATCCCAGTCGCTTCTGGTATCAGTCCTTTCAAACTCCCAAAGGCCGATCAAAGGACTCGGTGCCGGTTTCTGGCCTGCGGAAAATGCATACTTTGCCGTGCCCATGATAAACACTAAAACTGCTATCAGAATCGGCTTTTTCATCACTTTCTTTTTCTCCTGTATGACAAGTTCTTATGGTTGATATGCCGGGGGTGAGTTGTTGTACGTCTTCCCGGCATTTCAGATACCGAATGTTACTCAATATCTACAGACGAATTCTATCATCTCGCTGTCTGAACGTCAACTCAAGCATACTTGTTTTACAATCGTCAGATACATAAGCATCAGATGCGTAATGATACCGGGTATATGAAAGCACTATATCTGTGCAAATGATCGTATCAATCCCTGCGTATTATAAAAGGAGCTGATCATCAATGAAAAAAACGTTTGCCGGGATAGCCGCTGCCGCCGTCATCCTTGTTTTTCTGATCAGGGCCGCACTGGGAGAAGAAGCGAAATTCGTCACCATCCGGGAATGGCTTGATGCGAAAGGTCAATGCGGCGACTGTATGCTGCTGCTGAAAATCAAGGAAGTCGTCAACCCGGTATTGGCGATCGGAGAAGACGAAACGGGGACTGTCAATTTGTATTCCGGCGGTGAAAACGGTGTCATCATCGAATTCGCCAATAATAATGGGTCGCTGACTGACTTTTGGATGGTCATCGGCAATCCCCGGTATAACGAATACGAAGGCACGATTGAGATGGCAGACTGGTTTTTGCTTCGCCTGTACGCGGATGCGCAGAACGACCTGCTCAAAGCCGAGATAACCGAACAAACGGATATGATACAGGCGCTCAGGGCGGAATTGGAAGAAAGAGCTGAGCAGCTGGCGTCTGCCGAAGCCCGTGCCAGCGAACAGGCGGATCAAATAGACAGGCTGACTGGTGAAAACGATGAAAAATCAGCAAAGATTGATAGCCTGATGGCTGAAAACGATGATTTGCGGGAACAGATCATAGAACTGGAAAGCCTTGTAGATCATTATAAAATCCTCAATCATCAGGATGCTCAATGGGAGGCCGCCTTCAACGATCTGAATGATAAAACAACCGCCCTGCAAGCGTTAGTGACGGAAAAACAGAACCAGATCGAAGCCATGGAGATCGAGATCGAGCAGCTGAGAAGCCGTATCGCCGAATTGGAAGGCGTATCAGGAGAACAAAAGTAAAAGACCGGACTGCTGACAGGCAGCAGTCCGGCAGGATGGAATGGCTGAACAGGTTGAGTGATCGACCCTCTGCCATGCGCAGACAGTTGATCACCGTTTATCCGGTTATTTTCCGACGCGTTCCGCGGCATGCTCAGCGGCGATCAGGCCCCATGTGGCCGCCATCGCGTGATTGATGCCGCCGAAGTTGATTTTGCCCAGGATGTTGCTCGGACCGAGGATTTCTCCGGCAAGGGACAGACCTTTGACCACGGAGCCGTCTTCACGCCACAGGTAGCCTTCGCCATTGGCGCGGACGCCGCCGGAGCTGCCGGACCAGACATAGGGCACGGACAGCACGGCATAGTACGGGCCGCTTTCAAACGCGATCATCTGCTCGGGATTTCTGCCGAACTGGCTGTCAGCCCCGGCCTTGACATCCTCGTTGTACTTCGCGACTGTGGCAGGCAGGTTGGCCGCGCCGATTTTCTCGGCAAGCTCTTCCAGCGTATCCGCCTTGAAGACACAGTTGTCCTCGGCAGCCAGCGCTTCCATATCGCCCCAGCCGTTGTCGATCAACGGAAGCTTGTTGCCCAGCGGGCGCTTGAGGAGGTTGGTTTCAGGCGTGATCATGCCCGCGGAGACAATGGAATACAGCTTGTTTTCCGCCGCGCCGCGCCACATTTCGATGCTGCCGGATTCCTCCGCGCCGACACGGTCGCCGTCGCCATTCACATAGATCATGCCCGGGCAGCTGCTGTTGATGGTATATACCATGTCGAACCCGTTGGTGGGCACGCCGCCGCCGTAGAAGTTCACGTATTCGTCCATGTTGTCAAACACGCCGCCTACAGCCTGCGCCAGATAGAATCCGGAACCGTTGGAAGTGCTGGGAGCGGAAGAAATCACGTTCTCAAACCCGGCCATCTTCAGCAGGTCCAGGCAATAGCTGTAACCGCCGGTGCACAGCGCGACAGAAGGCGCCAGGTATTCGGTATCGCCGGCCTTGACGCCATAGCATTCATCGTCCTTGACCAGCAGCTCAGTCACTTTGGTGTTGAAAAGGATCTGGACTTTTCCCTCCGCGATATACTGGTTCAGGCGCTCTTCCAGCGGCTCGAGATACGCGTGGGCGGCACCCATGGAATACAGGCCGAGCGCCCGGGTGACGCGCAGGGTGGGCAGCGCGGTGTACGCGCCGGGGACCAGCCCGCGGTCCGCAAAATCGACCTTCAGGTCTTCATCCAGCCAGTCGATCGCGTCCTTGGCGCGCTCGGTATGCGTCTTTGCCAGGTCAGGATTGAATTCGCCGTCGCCGCCGAACGCAAGAATGTCGGCATAGAACTGCTCGGGCGTGTCTTCCACGCCGTTTTCCTTCTGGATTTTGAAGCCCGCGCCGGAGATCGTGCCGCCGGCATAATGGATGCAGCCGCCGACCCGGACGCTTTCCTCCAGGATCAGGCTGTTCAGGCCAAGCTCGGCGCCGCGGACCGCGGTGACCATGCCGGCCATGCCGGCGCCCACGATAATGATGTCAGGCTGGATCGTGACCTCGCTTGCCGCACCGGCTTCCCCGGCCAGCGCGTTCCTGACGGCTTCCTTGATGCCGTCAGAGGTCATGGTGGCGTTCGTCACCGCGTCCACTTCCGCGGACTGCGCTTCAACGATACGTTCCGGCATCTGCTCGATCGCGGGGTCGGAGATGCCGGGCGTCTCATCGGAGGATACGATCCTGACCGCGGTGATTTTGCCGCCTTCCACAGTGACTTCCACGACGATGCTGCTGTGCATGCCCGCGCCGGTACCGGTGTAAACGCCATCGGCAGGCAATGCGTTTTCCGCTGTGACAACAGTGAAAACAGACAGCACCATTGCCAGCGCGAGGAGGAGACTCAATGCTTTCTTCATACGATGTGCTCCTTTCATGTCTGGAAAAATAGAAATTTTTCCATATAATTTTACCATATTTTACCACGGGATACGAAGCCTGTCAAGCGTCAGCCGCGTCGCTTGTTGAACAGACATACAGACATGGAAATCTTTATGCCTCTTGCCATGACGGCGGTTTCAATGTACAATATCATTCGACCAAGGGGGGATCGGCATGACGAAACAGGAGACATATGAGTACCTGACGAAACATGGCGTTCAGTACGAGGTCACGGAGCACGAGGCGGTCTTCAATATGGAGGAGCTGGATGCCGTAGCGCTGCCGTATCCGGACCGCGACGCAAAAAACCTGTTCGTCCGGGACGACAAAAAGAAGAATTATTACCTGATCACGGTCAGGGGCGACAAGCGGGTGGACCTGAAGGAATTCAGGAAAAAACACCAGCTGCGCAACCTGTCGTTTGCTTCCGCGGAGGACCTGATGAGCATCATGGGCCTGATCCCCGGCGCGGTCACGCCGCTAGGGCTTCTGAGCGATGAGGAGCGGAAGGTGACGCTGTACCTGGACGCCGCTTTCGGCGACGGTCTGGCCGGGGTGCATCCCAATGACAACACCGCGACGGTCTGGCTGAAGGCGGCAGACATCGCGCAGCTGATCAGCGAGCACGGGAATACGGTGCACATCGTGGACATCTGAGATAAGGTCCGGCCTGATGACGATATCCATGGAGAGGAATGCCTGAGCGCGCGGGAAAGGCAGTGTGAAACCGGTCCGGGGGGAGCCTGACCGCGTTCGTCCTGTCCGACCTGCCCATCTCTGTGAAAGTCCCGGCGCCGGGTCTGGGGGAGAAGATCACAAATGAGCAGGGAAATCCTTCGTTTGATGGAAACGAATATCTATTCCGTCAGGGGGCGCGTGCTGGTGGCAGGCGCCTGCCTGCCCCGGGTGTGGCCGGAGGCCTTCGGGCGGCTGGCGGAAAACGCCGACCAGGTGTATTCCCTCTGCCTGGAGACAACGCATATCAATATGGCGGTGGCAAAGCTTCTGGCGATCCTCGGCACGGGGCAGGTGGAAAGCCTGGTTTTCGCATCGGTGGACCGCTCGCCGCACTGCACGCAGCTGCACTATATCCGGCACGAGATGGAGCGGACGATGCCTCAGCACGCGCCGATCGAACACTGCGTCGTGAGCGCGGGGGAGATCGTAGCGGTGCCGGAGGAGGCGATCGAGCTGTCGAAAAGCCTGGCGGCGCTTGCGCGGCTGGCAGAGCAGGGGAAACGCTGACCGGACAGGGGTTCCCCCGCGCGGCGCTGATCACGCGGACATAACAAAGGCGCGGGACATCACGGAAATGGATGCCTTCGCGCCTTTGTATTGTCTTGTACTGCCGCTTATTGCTCCCACGACGCCGCACCGACGGTATATGTCCCGGCATACGCGTAGCAGGCGGCGTCCAGGTCCAGGACGATCGCCGGAATGACGGCGGCGTCACTGCAGGTCACCAGGATGCCGCGGTTGTACATATAGCCGGATTCGTCCACATAGACCACGTTTTCGTGGGTATAGCCCGTGGTGCGGGTGATCCAGAAGACGTTGCCGCGGCCGTCCGAGGCTTGCCAGGCCCCCCGGCACAGGGCGTAATCCGTCGGCCGGAACTGTTTCGCCCGGTCCGCCACTTCGTCGCGCCGGCTGAAGCCGTGGATCTCCGCGCTGTCATGCATGAACAGCTCGGATTCCGCCAGGAGGAAGACCCGGTCGATCGTGCCGGCGCCCGAATCCATGCCGAAGTAGTAATTCGGCTCGTTCCGGACGGGCGCCGCCAGGATGGCTGCCTGCTCTTCACCGGAAAACGCCCGGTCCAGGAAGCTGGTTCCGCTGCCGGAATCATCGATCCCGGAGGCATTGGCCTCCGCGCCGTACCCGTTCAGCCAGCTGCGGAGGGTGCAGCTGTCCCAGCTGACATCCCGGAGGTCCGCCTGAAACGGCGCGCATTCCACCGCGGCATTGGCCAGCAGGAGCGCCGTGCCGTCCCGGACTTCAAGCACGCGCCATAGGAGCGGCTCAAAGGCGAAATACCGGGCGGACGGACCGTCCTGATGGCCGGCCGTCAGTACGCGCAGATAACGCCGGCCGTCCAGGGCGCATTCGCCGCCGTCCCATGCCGCATGCTCCAGCGCCTCATACAGCTTCGCGTCCACGATGCTTCCCGCAGTGGCCCCGTCCGGCGTCGGAACGATTTCGGACTGGGGATAGCTGCCGAAGCGGACCAGGACATAGGTCACTTCTTTCCCGTCCGGGGCATCCGGATCCGGGCGGACGGCAGGATTCACGATCCTGTCTTTTTTTCGTGGATCTTCCTCCGCTGAGATCCGGGAAGCGCCCGCCAGGATATCCCGGGAGGAGACGGTGCCCGCCGGCGCGGGCTGCGCCTGATCCAGGTCGATCCAGAGGGCCGGCAGGACCCCGGCGTCCTCGCAGGTCAAGATCGTGCCCCGCTGGTAGATATAACCGAAATCACAGATGTAGGTGACGCTTTCCCGGTTGTATCCGCTGGTGCGCATGAACCAGAAGCTGTTTCCCAGGTAGCCGTCGACGGACGACCACCAGGTGCCCCGGCACTTGGCGTACATGGTGGCACGGAACCGCTTGGCCGGGTCGTCATGGCCGCTGGCGGCATAGAATCCGTTCCGCGCCGCGGCGTCCGAGCTGAAGACCTCGTCGTTGGAGAGCAGGAACACGGCGTCCTCCGTATCCGGTCCGGAATCCGTGCCGTACCGGGCGTTCGGCCGGTTTTCCACGCGGGCGGACAGGATGGCGGTCCGCTCGGCGGCGGTAAACGCCATGTCCGCGAAGCCCTTGCCCAGGTAATCGACCCCGGCGGCGTTTTCTGCCGCCGGATAGCCGTTCAGCCAGCTTCGGACGGTGGAGGCGCTCCAGTTGACCGGGCCGCCTGCCGCGTCCCACGGCTGGCAGTCCAGCAGCCTGTCCGCCATCAGGCAGGCCGCGCCGTCCTCGAGAGCGATCACGCGCCACCGGATGGGATCGAAGCGGAAATAATGCCACTCGTCGTCCTCCACCCAGCGGTAGTGCCCTGCGCGTTGTTCCTGGAAGGTGGCGCTGCTCACGGCGTCCGACCGGTTCATCCGCAGGTAGCGCACTCCGTCGATTTCGGCGGTGTTGTCCGTCCAATTGGCCCTGATCAGATGCCCATACAGCGTCGGATCCATCAGGTAGTCCCCGTCCCACACCGCGTAGTCATCCACGGCCGCTGAGGGCGCGGGGATGATCTCCGTCTGCGGATAGGATCCGAATGTGACGCAGGCCCATTGGGTCACCTGGCCGGTGGACAGGGACGCGTCCGCGGATACCTGCGGCTCCCACAGCCAGTCCGCGTACTGCGCCCGCTCGAGCGCTTCCGCGGCGGCGGACGCCCGGACTGGTCCAGCCAACAGGCAGACAAGCAGCAGGACGGCAATCCATTTTCTTTCCATGACGAAACCTTCCTTGATCCCGCGTTTCCGGTCGATCGGATGAGCATCTCCCGGGCAGGTGTGATGACCCTGTCAATATAGCATGGAACAGCACTTTTGAAAAGACGGAAATGTTTCTTCCCGCCGGTCCGGCGATCAGTGCCTCCGGATTTTTGCCAAGAAAACTTTGCAAAAAGGCTTGACAAGTTTACTTGGCAATGCTATAGTGTGCATATGCCAAGCAAACTTGGCAAAACGAGGAGGCATGACAATGAACAGAGAAGAGATCCTTGCGAAAAGCAAGCAGGAGAACCGTGGCCAAGATATCGCGAGCCTGGAGGTGTCCAAAGCGAGTATCCTGCTGGGATGGCTGGTCGCCGTGTGCCTGCTGGCGGTGGTCTCCGTTGCGGAAGCGCTGGCGTATGACCGGATGAACAACGGCATCTTTTTCGCCGTCATGGCGGGATGCGCCACGATCTTTATCTCCAAATACCTGAAGCTGAGGAAACGGCATGAGCTGTATATATCGGTCGTATATGTGATCTCCGCGGCGGCGTTCCTGGTCGCGTGGATCCTTCAGCTGGCAGGACGCTGATGGGGTGGCGGCATGGACGAACAGCTGATCCTGAAAAACAGGCTGAAGGAGATCCGGGCGGAGAAGGGGCTGTCCCAGTCGGAGCTGGCGGAGATGGTCGGCGTGTCGCGCAACACGATCAGCTCCATCGAAACGGGGCAGTTCAGCCCGACCGCCAAGCTGGCGCTGATCCTGTGCATCGCCCTGGAAAAGCGATTCGAAGAGGTATTCTATTTCTGAAGCAAACAGGCGCCGCCGGAAGGGGGCGCCTGTTTCAGTTGGGACGATATGGATGGAAGCCGATCAGCGGAGCGCGGCTTTCACGAAGCCGACAAACAGCGGATGGGGCTTGTTGGGGCGGCTCTTGAATTCCGGATGGAACTGGACGCCGACATAGAAGGCTTCGCCGGGGAGCTCGACGGTCTCCACCAGGCGCCCGTCC
>CACXEB010000101.1 GCA_902766515.1 uncultured Eubacteriales bacterium | reverse complement strand
TCTTCCCTGGTGCTCATCAGCGACAGCGCCTATCAGCAGGCCGTGTTTCATCCTTACCTTGACAAACTTGCTGACTGTGAGCTGCCGCTGGATGAGCTGACCCCGGCTTTACAGTATTTTTCCACTTTCATGGGCACGGAGGAAATGAAGGCGGCCCGCGCTGCCATTGGGACGGAGAATGACAAAGAATTTGCCCAGTGGCTGAATGCCCCGCTGTCCGCCGGAATGGCGGCGGTTTCGAGCTGTACAGGGACAGGCACGATTTGTTTCTGGGGATCAAGGAAGGCGTGCGCTACAAGGAATATGAGCTGATCCTTCAGCCGGGCGACAAGCTGTTCCTGTACACGGACGGCGTGCCCGAAGCCACTGCCAGTGGCGGGGAATTCTTCGGAACGGAACGGATGATCGCCGCGCTGACGCGCTGCGCGGACGCCCATCCCACAGACATTCTGGCGGGCGTGCGGGCAGCGGTGGATACCTTTACAGGCGACGCTGAACAGTTTGACGACCTGACGATGATGTGCCTGGAATACCGGGGAACCTCTCTGCCGGGCCGGCTTGACATCGCCCCCTGATTTTCTTATCATACTGTCCAAGGAGACGTTTGCCTCCCATTGCCGGCGGTCGGTGCCTGGTTGGAGCGGTGGACATGAAGGATGAAGGACTGCGCCTGCGCGTCAGGCGGTATGATGAGCTTACGAGGGATGAACTTTACGATATCCTCCGGCTGCGGGTGGCGGTCTTTGTGGTGGAGCAGAACTGCCCGTACATGGAGCTGGACGGCCGGGACCGGGCCGCGGTCCATGTGTGGCTGGAAGACGCGGACGGCATTGCGGCTTACCTGCGCGTGATGGATCGGGGTGTGGAAAGCAGGCACGTATCCATCGGCCGGGTGGTCACTGCCCGGCGCGGGCTCGGCCTGGGCAGCCGGGTGCTGGCCGAGGGCATCCGGGTGGCCCGGGAAACCTTCGGCGCCGGCAGCATCTACCTGGAGGCCCAGGTATATGCCCGGGGCTTCTACGAGAAGGCCGGCTTCCGCCAGGTATCCGACGAGTTCCTCGAAGACGGGATCCCGCACATCCGGATGATCCGGGAGGCCGGCGATGAAGATCAATGAACGCTGCAGGGAATGCCTGCGGAGGAAATATACGGGAAATGTGCCGCCTTCTGCCACGGCGGAGCAGGCCGCCGGGCTCCGGACGGGGGTCGGGGACATCCTGGAGCGCGGCGGGGAGCGGTGTGCGCCGCAGCTCGCGGAGGAGCTGGACGCCCTGCGGTTTCGGCTGTTCGGCACGGAAAAGGACTATACCGCGATCAAGCGCCACTATAACGACCTGATGCTGTCGCTTTTGCCCCATATGCTGGAGCGGGTCCAAAGCGCGCCGGATCCGCTGGAGCGGGCGGTGCAGTACGCGCTGGCAGGGAATTATATCGATTTTGCGGCGGTCGCGGACGTGGATGAGGACCGGCTTCGGGAAACGCTGGACGCCGCGGCGGAGATCGCCGTCGGCCGGGAAACGCTGGAGGCCTTCCGGGACGAGGTGGCCCGCGGCCGGCGGGCGGTCTATTTCACGGATAATTGCGGGGAGATCGTCGCGGACAAGCTGCTCATCGGGCAGATGCGGGCAGTCAGTCCCGCGCTGGAGGTCACGGTGATCGTGCGTGGGAAGCCTGTGGTCAACGACGCGACGATGGAGGACGCGGCCGTGGTCCGCATGGAGGAGGTGGCCCGGCGGGTGCTGGGCAGCGGGAACGGTATGCCGGGCAATGTGATCGGCGCCCTTTCCCCGCAGGCCGAAGAGGAGGTCCGCCGGGCCGACCTGCTGGTCTCCAAGGGGCAGGGAAATTATGAAGGGCTCAGCGGGTGCGGCCTGAATATCTTCTACCTGTTTTTGTGCAAGTGCGACTTGTTCGTTGAACGTTTCCATGTTCCCAGGTTCACGGGCATCATGACGCGGGAGCGTTGACGCATGACAGCGGAGGAGGCATACCATGGGCTGGTTTACACCGTACTGGAAAAAAGCCGTCACGCCCGATACAGCGAAGAAGCTTGCGGGGGAGAGCGCCGTAAAGCTGGCGGAGATCGCGCGGGAGGCGCCGGTTGAAGACGTGGCTGCTTACGCGGTCGTCCTGCTGGGCAGGAAAAACAACAAGCATACCGGAAAGCTGCTGCAGGAAATCTCCGATGCCCAGGTGCCCGCCCGGGTCAAAGCCGCGGCGAAGCTGCAGCTGACCATCCGTCAGGGCGTAGACTACAACAGCCGGGACACCGTAAAGAGCAATATCTGGTTTGAGATGCGGAACGGGGGGCTGCTCCCTCATGATGTCCTGGTCTCCATCCCCAACGCCGCGGACTGGATGTTCCGGGTGCTGATGCTGGGCGCCGTGCTGAGAGACGTCGAGGAGCCCGACCGGGAGACAAAAGCCTGGCTGCACCGCATGCTGGACGATATGACCGTGATCGACGAGGCGGGGATCGCCCTGTCCTGCCTGTTGAGCAGCCTGCCGGACAGGCTGGATGGAGAGATCAGCGCGGAGGAGAGCCGGCGGCTCAGAAAGATATACGACGGGAATGAGGCGGCGAAAAAGCGGCTTGTCCTGTACTTTATATACGACGACCGGAGCTTCCTCAAGGCCCCCCGCGCGTACATACCCGATCCGTACCACACGCTGGTCCGCGTCTGGGCGCGCCATGAGGACGACCCCGTGCTCCGGCAGCTCGCGGCGATAGAGCCCATCCTGAACCGGTATGCTTACGATGTGGACGTTCGGAGCCCTGAGGCGGACAGGATCGACGCGGAAACGCAGGCGGTGCTGGACAGCCTGGGCATCCGCGCGGAGGACATCCCGGACGAGGTCCTGCTGAAGGCCCTGGAGTTCCATATGAATTTCCATGCCGGTGCGGCACCGGCACAAATAGGGATGAAAACGGGGCGCCGCAAAATTGCCCGTTTTCTGTTATAATC
>CACXEB010000100.1 GCA_902766515.1 uncultured Eubacteriales bacterium | reverse complement strand
GTATATGCGCCTGCGAGGGCGCAAGCTAGTAGTCTAGGGCTATGCCCGCATATGAAAAGCCACCGGCTATGCCGGTGGATGTTTACTCCGACGGATCATCGCCGTCGCGGTAAGGCACGACGGCGGAGGCGACGACTTCGGACGCAGGATCGGCGTGCGCGTGCTGATCATCAAAGAAGATGTGCGCGCCGAATTTGGCAAGGACGTCCTTCTTCATCACGCCGCCAAGGAAAAACGCCTCATCCACGCGGACTTTCCACTGACGCAGCGTCTTGATCGCCCGCTCATGGGCAGGCGCGCTGCGCGAAGTCACAAGCGCGGTCCGGATCGGCGCCTTCTCCCGGTCCGGATACATCGATTGGATATTGGAGAGCGCCATCAGGAAATTGGCGAAAGGGCCCTTCGGCAGCGGATCATCCGCGTGGCTGCGTTCATACTCCTGGAAGGCCGCTATGCCGCCATGCCGGAAGACGCGTTCCGCTTCCGCGCCGAACAGCACCGCGTCCCCGTCGAAAGCGATGCGGATCTGGTCCACCTTATCCTTTGGGTTCAGCGCCGTGCCGGTGGTCAGCAGGATGCCGGCCGCAACGCCCGTATTGATCGCCTCCTGCACATCGGGAGGATAAGAGGACAGAAACAGATCCGTTTTGAAGGCCTCCAGATAGGGTGCGACTGAGGCGCCGCCGGATAATACGGCCCGCGTGATATCCAGACCGTACCGCTCGACCGAGTTAAAAATCCGGAGGCTGGTGTCGGGACTGTTGTGGGACATGATGATGACCTCGACCAGCCTGCGGCCGTCTTCGTTTTCATTCAGGCGCAGGAAAGCCTTCACCAGCTCAAAGCCGGCCCCGGGCTTCAGGATCTTTTCTTCATTCTGGACCTGGTACTCCACATACGCGGCCAGTCCCTGCTGCTCAAAAATGCGGTTTTCTTCCTCCAGGTCAAACAGCGCGCGAGATGAGATGCCGATCACCAATGGGCTTGTGAGATCGTAGGGCATAGTTTCACTTCCTTATGTGCCGGTCGTTGACGGTATCGCACAATTGCTCGATCCATTCCTTTTTCTGGATGGCGTCGATCCATTGGCGGCTTGCGCCCCGGCCATTGTACAGATTGTACATCAGGCCTGCCAGGCCGCCGGTGACGGCTCCGACGGTATCGCTGTCATGGCCCAGGTTGACGGCCTTCAGGAGCGCGTCCTCAAAGGAGTCCGTCACGATCAAAGACCAGACAGCCGCTTCCAGCGTATCGACGACATATCCTGAGCTCCGGATGTTCTCCGCGGAAACCTGCGCGAATTCCGATAGATTGCGAAGACGGTCGTAATACCCGAGGTATTCACGGTCCGCAAGGGCCTGTTCATAATAGGCGAATCCGTTGTCCAGACCTTCCTGCAGGCGCTCTTTGGCTGTGTACGCTTTCCCTGACAGGATGGCTTTCACCATGAAATAATACAATCCGCAGGCGATATTCGACAGGATGTGCGCATGGGTCAGGCTGCCGACCGCATGGATCTCCCGGATGGCGTCCTGGTCGCTGAGCCCCTGCTCATAGCAATAAAGACAGGCCGGCATGATGCGCATCAGGCTTCCGTTTCCATTGCTGCGCTCGTCATGGCTTCCGCATTGGCGCGGGTTGCCCCGGTGCTTATAAGCCTGGATCGCTTTTCTTGTCGTTAAGCCAATGTCAAAAGACATCCCAAAGGGGGTATATGCGCCCTGGTCCAGCCACTTTACAAAATGATCCATTATGTGCCTGAGATCCAGCCTGTCCGTCTGGCAGATGCTGTCAAGCAGCGCCAGGGTCAGGCTGCTGTCGTCCGTCCAGGTACCTGCCGGAAGGTCAAAAGACCCGTGTCCGCGCATATCCGTCACCGGATGGCCGGCCACGGCTGCCCGCTCCTCAAACTGCACCGGACAGCCCAGGGCGTCACCGATCACCACGCCCATCACGGCATTTTTCCAATAGTTTTCCATCACAGCCTCCTTTGGCCTCCATTCCGTACGAATGTCAGGCGGCGGGAAGCACTTCGTTCTGCACATGGAACCAGACGTTCATTAATGTGTTCAGATTGTTATCGTCAAAATAACTGATAAAGAGGGGGAGACCCTCGTCCACTCCCAGTCC
>CACXEB010000099.1 GCA_902766515.1 uncultured Eubacteriales bacterium | reverse complement strand
TAGCCTGAAAAAGCTGGTCGTTCTGGAAGGCGTTAAAGCAATCGGAGAAAAGAGATTCGCTAATTCACAATTCTATGGCTACGGATTCAAGAAACTCGAAACAGTTCTCTTGCCGGATAGTTTAATTTCTATAGGCTCCTATGCCTTCAACCAAGCCACTTCCCTCCAGTCCATCCGGATCCCGGACAGTGTGACCAGCATCCAAAGCAACACCTTTGGGGGCATCAGCAACCTTCTCCTCTATACGGATACCTACAACGAATACGTGGCCAATTACGCGGCTGCCCATGCCTCCCAGGGCTTTACCTATGAGGTGATGGATCCGGAGAGCTATCCTTATGTGGACATGACCTACGTCTATCCGGACGGGGAAACGATCCTGCAGCCGGTGCGCTTTATGAACGCGATCGTACCGCCGGAGGCGAAAGCGATCGCCGGCCAGCGCTTCATCGGCTGGTATTGGAACGACACCTTCACCCTCCCCCTGCGCGAGGGCGACCTCATGCGCGCGGGAGCGGGCACACTCTACGCCCGGTACGAAACCGAGTCCACGGCGGCTTACCTGGTGCGGGTGCCGGTCGGGCGCACGATCAGCGCCATCACCGATACCGCGGGCATTGAGGTGCCGAAGGATTACATTCTCTGGGCGCTGGTCCCGCAGCTTCCGGGCGAGCGCGTGGCGCTCCCGGTGCCGCCGTCGGCGGAGGGCTATGTCTTTACCGGCTGGTATACGGACCGCACGTTTACAAAGGCCTTCACCGTCGGGGATATGCCGGCGGCGGGGCTCACGCTGTACGGCAGGTTCAGCCCCGCGGGCAGCGGCGGACTGTATGCCCAGACGGTCGACGGGTATACCATCACCGATTACCGCCTGACCGAACAGGACGGCGATACCGTCATCCTGCCCTATGCCGCCGGCGGCTTCGTCGTCGAAGCCATCGCGGCCACGGCCTTCAATAACGCCCCCGGCATGAAGCGCCTGACGATTCCCGCCGGCGTGCGCTACATTGCCCCCTCCGCGTTTGAAAACGCCGCCCTGCTGACGGACATCAGCGTGGACAGCGGCAACGAGACCTATACCTCCATGGCCGGCGTGCTCTACTCCAAGGACCGGACGGTGCTTTACCGCTATCCCAGGGGCAGGCTGGGTGCCTCCTTTACAGTGCCCGCCTCCGTGCGCGTCATCGCGCCGTACGCCTTCTCGGGCTGTGAAAACCTGAAGTCCATCACCTTCAGCAGCGGCCTGAACACCATCGACAGCTTTGCCTTCATGGACTGCGTCGGGCTCAAAACGATCACCCTGCCGGACAGCGTGACGATGCTGGGCAGCTACGCCTTCTGGAACTGCTACGGCCTGTACCGCTTCACGGCGCCGGCCCTGGGCAGCGTGGGCAGCCACGCGCTGCCGGGCAACGTCTACCTGCTGGTCAACGGCCCGGTCGGCGAAGGCGCGCTGCGCGAATACTGCCATGCCGAGGGCAGCGGCCTCAGCAACAACTACAACATCCGCTATGTCACCGTGATGGAGAACGGCGAGGCCATCACCATGCTGACCCTGGAGGCGGGGGTTCCCCTGCCGTCCAACGCCGTGATCAGCAAGATCGACGATACAACCCTGCGCCGTCTTTACCAGGACTCCACCGGCACGCTGGTCTGGCCGGTGGACGAGCCGGTGCCGGACCGGGACATCACCCTCTACGCGATCCGCGAGCCGGTCTTCGCCACCGAAAGCTGCACCGTGACAGAAGGCGAAACGGAGCATACCGGCGTCCGGATCACAGGCTATAACGGGCTGGGCGGCAGCATCACCCTGCCGGCCAGCCTCTATGGGCAGCCGCTCCTGGCCATCGGCGATTACGCCCTCGCCGGCGCGAAAGCCCCCGTGACCTCCCTCTATATTCCGGGCAGCGTCCTGGAGATCGCCGACCACGCGCTGGAAAGCCTGGACGGCGAACGGTATGACGGCGTGATCCTGGCCGACGCGGACACCTATGCCGCCGCGTGGGCGGAGCAGCACGGCTACGGCGTCCAGCGCGCCACCTATCTGCTGAGCTTTGAAACCAACGGCGGCGCGTCCATCGGCGACCGCCAGATGACCGGCGGCGGCGAGCTGCGCCTGCCGGATCCCGTGCGCACGGGCTGGACGTTCGCCGGCTGGTACCTGGACGCCGCGCTGACGGCGCCCGCCGCGCTGAGCGACACCGGCTTCTATACCATGCCGCTGCAGGCGACCCGCCTGTACGCCGCCTGGACCTTCGAGGGCGAGATGGACTGGCAGTTCGAGGAATCGGACGGCGCCATCACCGTGACCGGCTACACCGGCACGGAAACCGTCCTCACCATCCCCGGCGAGATCAACAGCCTGCCGGTCACCGGGCTGTCGGACGGCGCGCTGTCCGGCCTGTCCGGCGTCACCGCGATCACGGTGCCGGACGCGGTGCTGACCCTGGGCGACGGCTGCTTCAGCGGCTGTGACGCCCTGGTCAGCCTGCACCTGGGCGCGGGCGTCCACAGCGTCGGCAGCGGCATCCTGCGCGGCGCCGACGGGCTTCAGGTGATCACCGTCAGCGCGGACAACCCGGCGCTGAAGGCCGTCAGCGGCTGCCTGATGAGCGCGGATGAAACCGTGCTGTATGCGGTTCCCGCAGACGCGGCCTTCGCAGGCCTGCCCGCTTCCGTCACGAAGATTGCCCCCTACGCCTTCTCCGGCCACAAACACCTGACTTCCCTGGCCCTGCCGGAGACCGTCACCAGCGTCGGCCGCGGCGCGCTGGAAAACTGCGCCGCGCTGACCACCCTGGTCCTTGACACGGACGTGCCGGCATGGCTGGCGGAAGGATGCACGGCGCTGACCGCCGTCACCCTGGGCAGCCAGGTCACCGAGGTCGGCAGCGGCGCCTTCCAGATGTGCAAGGCGCTGACGCGCGTCGAGACGGGCGCCGGCCTGGCATCCATCGCGGACAACGCCTTCTCAGGCGCGGGCACCGGGCTGACGCTGTACGGCACGCTGGGCAGCTACGCCCATACCTGGGCGGCCGCGCAGGGCTATCCCTTCGTCGACCCGGACGCCGTCCAGCCGGAAAGCATTGAAATCATCGCGGAAAGCGATTCGCTGGCGATCGGCGAAAGCATGACGCTGAGCGCCGTGCTGCAGCCTGAAAACGCCGTCAGCGGCATCGCCTGGCAGAGCAGCGCCCCCGACGTGGCCATCGTGGAGGACGGGCTGGTCCGCGCGCTGAAGCGCGGCACCGTCACGGTCCTGGCGCTCACCGACAACGGCCTCACCGCCGCGGTCTCCCTGACCGTGCGCGGCGTGCCCGCGGAAGAGGTCATACTGACGAACATCCCGGCGGACCTGGCCGTGGGCGACGCCTGGCAGCTGGACGCGGTCATCCTGCCCGACGAAGCGGAGGACGAAGCGCCGATCTGGACCGTCAGCGAAGCGGCCCTCATTGATGAAACCGGCCTGCTGACCGGCGCCGCGGCCGGCACCGCGACCATCCGCGCTTCCGCGATCAGCGGACGCTACGATGAAGCCGCCGTCATGATCTACGAACCGGTGACCGGCATCCTGCCCGGCGTCGAGCAGGACGAAATCACCCTGACCGCGGTGACGGGATACAATACGCTGCAGCTGCCCCCCGTTCTCGAGCCGCAGAACGCCACCATCCAGACGCTGGATTATGCCTCCTCCGACCCGACGGTCGTGACCGTGGACGAAAACGGCCTGCTGACCGCGCTGAAGCCGGGCGAGGCCGTCATCAGCCTGTCCACGATATGGACGCACATGCACGAGCCGCTGACCGTCGAACTGCCCGTCCATGTCACTGCGGTCGACCTGTCCGAGACGCAGGCCGACCCGATGGAGACCGTCTGGACAGATCTCGGCATGACTGCGCCCCGGATCCGTGTGACCTGGCAGGAGTATGAACTGATCCCCGGCACCGACTACACCGTTGCCATGGACGCGGAGCCCGCCCCGGGCGAGCATACCGCCGTCCTGACCGGCAAGGGCAGCTTTGCCGGCATCCTCGAACTTGCCTACGATGTCGCTGTCCGGCCGGTCCCGAACCTTTCCCTGAGCAGCCTGACCCTGGCGCTGGGACAGACGGTGACCGTGCCCGGTTGGGCCGTGTACGGAGAAAACACGCCGGAGCGCGTCCAGGCGGCCTACGCCCTGACCTGGGAAAGCTCTGACCCGGATGTGGCGGTCATCGACGAAACCGGCCGGCTGCAGGCGCTGGGCGCCGGCACCGCGACGATCATCCTGGGCGGAAATGCCCCCGAAGCCCTGACGGCCTCGCTGACGGTCACCGTCGAGGACGGCAGCGCCTGGCGGGCGTTTGTCCTGCCTGCCCAGCTGACAGCCATTGAGAGTGAGGCCTTTGCCGGCGTCCCGGCGGATACGGTGACCGCCGGCGGCGCGCTGCAGACGATGCAGGCAGACGCCTTCAACGGAGCGGTCTGCCTCAAACAGATCATCCTGAACGGCAGCCCCGCCGAGATCTCTCCGGACGCCCTGAATGGCACCGGCGCGGTCCTGCTGATCCCGGACGATCCCACCCTCGCCGCCCGCCTGCGCAGCCTCGGCCTGCCGTACGCCATCAAAGAATAACAAACACCAAGCATGGGAAAACGCCGGAAAGCGGTCATATCAAACCGCTTTCCGGCGTTTTTTGTTCAGGACACGAAGTTGTCGGCCCGTCCTCAACCCGGGAGATGATCCGGGCTTCATTTGATATACTTTTCTCCGTTCACCAGCACGACGTTGATCGGCTCGCATGTGATCTGTGCCCATACGCCTTCGACCACGTACGGTTCGCTGGCAAGGTACGCTTTGACGCCGGCTTCGTCTTCGAAATCAACGACCAGCGCGGACCCTTTCAGCCGGCCTTTCTCGTCCGTCAGGCCGCCCGCAACGACGATGTGCTTTCCCAGCTTCGCCATTCCTTCCAGGTGGCGCGGGCGGACTGCCATTCGTTTTTCCAGCATGTCCGGGCCATCATAGGCTTTGATGATAAACTGCATGTGATTTCTCCGAACAGGAAACAGTATTATTCACCCTTCACGAAGGCAAGCACCTCGTCGATGCTTTTGCCGCTGTCCGCCAGTGCCTCCAGCAGCCTGGCCTTGTCCTCTTCCGCCTTTTTGGCGGCTGCTTCGGCCGCTTCCTTTGCCTTCTGTTTGGCCACGGCCTTTTCTTCCTTGGCCTTTTCCTTCAGCGCGGCCTTCAGTTCCGCTTTCTTCGCTTTCAGCTGTTCGCCCAGCGCGGCGATCTCCGCGTTGATCGCGGCGATCTTTTCCTCGGTATTCTCAACAGCGGCGGCGACCGGGGCGATGATCTCACCCGCTATGGTCTTCTTGTTCTTGCTTCCCTTGGGTCTTGGCATGGTGGCATACCTCCTTGTTTTTTGTTTTATCCAATAATACCATATCAGCGCGGTTTCGTCCAGAGGAAAATACTTCTTATACGAGGATTTGATTGACACGCAGACCTCCGCTCCCTATAATGGTGGCAAACAGGAACTGACGGTCCGGACCGTCCGGCCGATCCGTCAAAAGGAGGAAATGATGGTCACTGTCTATTTCCCGAACTGGCATATCCGTACCGACAGCGGGGCGCAGGTCTGCCGCCTGCCCTGGGACCGGCTGGACTGCGTCAGCCACGCGTTCTGGAAAGCCGCGCCGCGGGACGGCGGATATGCGCTGGTGCCCATTGATCCGTGGGCGGATACGGATCCGGGCAATCCCCAGGCGCATTTCCCCCAATACGCGGCGTGCGCGAAACGGTATCCGGGAAAGAAAATCCTGCTGTCCGTCGGCGGATGGGCCGACTGCGGCTTCTTTTCCGAAATGGCGGCGACAGCGGCAGGCCGGGCTTCCTTCATTCAAAGCTGCCTGGAGACGCTGGACGCCTACCCCTTTCTCTCCGGGCTGGATATCGACTGGGAATACCCTGGCGTAGCCCGGCAGCCCGAGGACGGCAATGAAGGCAACCCGGTCACGGGCGATGACAAAAGCAATTACACCCTGCTCCTGCAGGAGCTCCGGAAAGCGCTGGACGGGCACTTCGGGCCCGGCTGCAGGATGCTGACGGTATGCGCCGGGGCGGTCCCTGCCATCCTGGCGCACCAGGATTATGCCGCCCTGCACCCCGCTGTCGACAGCATCAACCTGATGACCTACGACCTGGCGGGCCCCTGGGATGAGCGCACCGGCCACCACACAGCGCTGTACGGCAGCCTGTCGGCGGACACGGCCGTGCAGTACCTGCTTGACCAGGGCGTTCCAGGTGGAAAGATCACCATCGGAAGCCCACTGTACAGCCATGGCTGGAAGATGAAGGAACGCGCCGATACCCCTGTCGGAGCGCCGGCGGTCAGCCTGCGGAACAGCACGCGGCGGTGGCGCGAACTGCAGGCGCTGGAGCAGGCCGCTGTACCGGAGGGCGTCCCCGGATGGCATTCAGGCTACGATCCGGAGGCAAAAGCCGCCTGGCTGTGGAATGACGATCCGTCCTCCGACGATCACCTCACCTTTTTCACCTATGAGAGCGCGGCGTCCCTGGACGCGAAACTGGACTATATCAAAGCCCGTCACCTCGGCGGCCTGATCATCTGGGAGATCCACGGGGACAGCCCGGAAGCCGACTGGCCGATGATCACGCGGACCCATCGCAAAGCAAAACCATGAATGAAACGCATTCTGCGCACC
Source organism: uncultured Eubacteriales bacterium (assembly GCA_902766515.1). The sequence goes on along the minus strand of CACXEB010000099.1, from coordinate 1,383 downwards.
CCAACCCTTTTGTATCTGTTTTGCATTTATTTCTTTACGGTCTTGAATCGTCAGGCGATTACCGGTATGATAGGGGCTGGTATCCCATACTAAAAGATTGGAGATGGCACAAATGAAGAAAGTATTGGTCTGGCTGTTGGTATTGGCGCTGATGGTACCCGCTTTCGCGATGGCGGAAGACGTGATCAAAATCGGCGTGTATGAGCCCGCTTCCGGTGACTCCGGTGCCGGCGGCAAGCAGGAATCCCTCGGCGTGCAGTACGCCAACGTCGTGACGCCTACCGTCACCATCGGCGGCGTCGAGTACAAAGTTGAACTGGTCATGGCGGACAACGGCTCCTCCACGGACAAGGCCCCCTCGGCCGCCCAGAAGCTGGTATCCGAAAACGTGAGCGTGGTGCTGGGCTCCTACGGCTCCGGCGTCTCCATCGCCGGCTCCCAGTATTTCGCGGACGCCAAGATCCCCGCGATCGGCCTGACCTGCACCAATCCTCAGGTCACCGCCGGCAACAGCCACTACTTCCGCGTGTGCTTCCTGGACCCCTTCCAGGGCACGGTCCTGGCCAACTACGCCTACAAGGAGCTGGGCGCCACCAAGGCCTTCGCGCTGGGCGAGCTGGGCAACGACTATGACCAGGGCCTGGTGACCTACTTCAAGCAGGCCTTCGAAGCGCTGGGCGGCACCTGCGAGACCCAGACCTTCCCGAAGGACAACACGGACTTCACCACCTACCTGACCACCGCCGAGGCGCTGGAGGCCCAGGTGTTCTTCTGCCCCGTCTCCATCGACTACGCCGTGAAGATCGTCGAGCAGGCGTCCAGCCAGGGCAAGACCTTCCCGATCCTGGGCGGCGACACCCTGGACAGCAACATGGTCTCCAACGCCGCCAAGGGCACCAGCGTCAAGGTCGTCGTGACCACCTTCTATCAGGAGGGCGCGAACGAGACCTTCGACAACGGCTTCAAGGCCTGGCTGGCCGAGGACGCCGAGGCGCTGACCAACAACGGCGGCAACGACATCATCGCGGGCGTCACCGCGATGGGCTACGACGCCTACTACGTGGCGCTGGAGGCCCTGAAGGCCGCCGGCAGCACCGAGCCCAAGGCCGTGATGGAGGCCCTGCCCGCCGTGACCTATGACGGCGTTTCCGGCCACATCGAGTTTGACGACACTGGCGACGCCGTGCGCACCACCGCCTACGTCAAGACCGTGAACAACGAGACCGGCGACTGGGAGTTCGTGACCGAGCAGACCGTCGGTTAATCGATCGACTGCAGCCAATCCATGACAGGTATGGCGGCGGGGGCTGCAAGCCCTCGCCGCCATTGCGTAAACGCGATATCTGCATTTCAAAGGAGCGTTTCTCTCATGTGGAGCACCGT
>CACXEB010000098.1 GCA_902766515.1 uncultured Eubacteriales bacterium | reverse complement strand
CTTCGCGCTGGGGCTGGAGTCCCTGCACGACGGGGCAGGGCGCGCGCCATCCCGGAGCATGCTGCTCAAAAACCTGGGCGCGGGCGCCCTCTGGGCCGGTCTGTTCCTGCTGCTGACGCACATCCCGCAGATCATGCGGGCGTTCCAGGCTGCCGTGTCTGCGGTGGGGGATGCCGTCGCGTGGCTGATGAGCCTCTTCGACAATCCGACGGAAACGGCGCCTGCATCGGGAGGCGGCGGCCCGATGGAACTGGGCGCATTGGGCGGCGCGGCCCAGGAGCCCTCCTGGCTGTTGCTGCTGCTGGAAAAGCTCGCTTACGGAGCGGCCATCATCCTGAGCATCGCGGGGCTGGCGCTGCTGCTCTGCCTGATCTGGAAAGCGCTGTGCCGGGGGCTGAAGGCCCTGGCCGCGCGGCTGCGGGCCTATATGAACGCCGTCAACGAAAGCTATGAGGACCAGGTCGAAAGCCTGCTGGACTGGGGTGAGGTCAAACGGAGCCTGCGCCGAAGGCGGCGGGAGCGTCGCCGCGTCCGGCAGGAGCGGGTGCCCTGGGACCAACTGACCCCGCGCGAGCGGGTCCGGCAGAGCTACCGGATGTACCTGATCCGTCACCCGGAGGTGACGCCCCAGCAGACGGCCCGGCAGGCGCTGCCAGAAGCCCGCCAGGCGGACATCTACGAGGCGGCCCGCTACAGCAGCCGGGAGATCACGGCGGAGGAAGCCGAGACGGCGTCGCGCCTCGGCGGCCGGTGATCCTGCTGCTCTGATCCATGTGAATATGCCGCGAAAAACGCGGCCGGAAGGGAGAAATACGTATGAAAAAATGGTTGGGACTGCTGCTGTTGCTGGCGCTTGTGTGCGCCTGCTGTGCCGCATGGGCGGAAGAGGGACGGACCGTCGGCCAGACGCCGCCGGCGTTCTCCTTCACGGACACGGACGGCAATACGGTGACGCTGGAGCAGCTGCAGGAAGGCAAAAAGCTGGTCGTGGTGGAATTCTTCGCGACCTGGAGCGACGACGCCCTGGAAGCGTTCCCCGGCATGGCCGAGGTCTGCGCCAAATATGAGGACCAGATGTCGTTCGTGCTCCTCGCGGGCCCCATGGGCGACAGCCTGGAGATGCTGAAGGACTATAAGGAGCGGCACCAGCTGCCCTTTACCGTAGGCAGCGTCCAGGGCGACGTGGTGGATTTTGTGGATCTGAGCAACGTGCCGACGCACCTGTTCATCGACCGCTACGGCAAGGTGGCGTGCCTGTATGAAACGGCGTTCCTGAAGCCGGGCCTGTTCGAAAACATCGTCGGATACCTGCTGGCGGACGATTACGACGGCCAGCCGATCGCGGCGTATTCGGCCCGGGTTTTCAAGGAAGACGGCACCCCGGTCCCCGGCGCGGAGGTGTCCTTCATCGGCGCGGAGGAAACGATTCGGCAGACCACCGACGAGAAGGGCCTGGCCTGCCTGCCGATCAGCGGCCTGCGCTCCTATGAGATCCGGGTCACGGGAACACCCGAGGGCCTCAGGACCACACTGGACGCTTACATGCGGACGACGCCGGATACGTCCTACGCGCTGCTGAACGTCAAGGACTCCACCCTCATGGACCTGTCCCAGGTACCGGAAACGGCCGGGCTGAACGTGGAAGGCCCGTATACCCTGGAGAACATCCGGAATTACGTGGTCGGCCTGGACCAGCCCATCACCCTGGCGGATGGCACCACCCGACCTGCGATCAACTTTGACAACGCGGCGACCACCCCGGCCCTCTCGCCGGTCATGGACGAGGTCAACCGCCAGCTGTACCTGTACGGCTCCATCGGCCGCGGCTTCTCCCAGAAGTCCAATCATTCGACGGAGATGTACGAAATCACCCGCGACAAGGTGCTGGCCTTCCTGAACGCGGACCCGAAGCGCTACACCTGCTTCTATGTCAACAATACGACGGACGGCCTGAACAAGCTGGCCTCCGCGCTGATCACCAGCAAGGAGGACATCGTCCTGACCACGCGCATGGAGCACCACGCGAACGACCTGTCCTGGCGCGAGCGCTGCAAGGTCATCTACGCGGAGGTGGACGCCCAGGGCCGGATCATCTATGACGACATCGAAAAGCTGCTGAAGGAAAACCAGGTCAGCTATGTCTCCGTGACCGCCGCGTCCAACGTGACCGGCTATGTGACGGACGTGCACCGGGTGGCGAAGCTGGCGCACCAGTACGGCGCGAAAATCATCGTCGACGGCGCGCAGATCGTGGCGCACCGCGCGTTCTCCATGCTGGGGGACACGGAGGAGGAAAACATTGACTTCTTCGTCTTCTCCGCGCACAAGATGTATTCGCCCTACGGCGGCGGCGCCGTGGTGGGCCTGACGGAGATCCTGGACGATCATATGCCGCAGTTCTATGGCGGCGGCACGATCACCATCGTCGGTGACACCTGGCAGAACTACAAGAGCGCGCCCGCCCGCTATGAGGCCGGTTCGCCCAACTATCCCGGCGTCGTCGGCCTGGGCAAGGCGATCGACATCCTGCGGGAGGTGGGCTTTGACAGCATCCAGGCCCATGAGCAGGCGCTCAACCGCCGGCTGATCGACGGCCTGCGGGCGATGGATCACGCGGTGATCTACGGCGACACGGAGGACATCAGCGACCGGGTCGGCGTGGTGACCTTCAATTTCGACAATGTGAACTCCTACCTGCTGGCGCAGCGCCTGGCCGCGCTGGGCGGCGTTGCGACCCGCCGGGGCGCTTTCTGCGCCAACCCCTATGTCTGGCGGCTGCTGGGCGTTGCCGACGACGAGCTGGAGGAATACCTGGACTGCAGCGATATGAACACGCCCGGCATGATCCGCGTCAGCTTCGGCATCTACAATACCGAGGAAGAGGTGGACGCCCTGCTGAGCATCCTGCCCCAGGCCATCGAGGCGGCGCAGAATGACAATGAAGAACTGGAAGTGAGCGAGAGCTACTGATCCTGATTCCCGGGTGCCGGACCGGTTTGGCGTCCGGGAAGCGGTCACACGCGTCAAACAGCGCCGGCTCCGTTGCGGAGCCGGCGCTGTGTATTAGTGTGGATAAACAGCATGGAATGGGTCGTTGTTTTCGTCAATCAGCAAATCATAATGGGTTTGTACGTCCATAGATCATCGTCGGCCCCTTATTCCGTCCGTTTCAGGATCCAGATCAGGTTGCTCCGGTACTTTGATGCGGTCGAGATATCGTCCAGGTCTTCCCTGTCGCCGTTGTAGCCGCGGTAGATATCCGTTACCTCGAAGCCGCACAGCTTTGCCAGCAGGCGCATCTCCCACCGGGTGGTCTGGCGCATCAGCAGCGGTCGGACGCGCTCGCCGATGATCTCCCCGGCGGTATTGTATTCCTCAAACTTCCAGTGGCCGGACATCTGCTGGCTATAGGGATCGTAGGTGATCGCGTTGTAAATCTTCTCCCAGTTTCCGGCGCTGTTCACATATTCCAGGCGGAAGGAATAATCCTCCGGCGTGGTCTGCATCTGCTGCGCCTGCATGGGCGGCCAGGGATCGAAGGTGTTCAGGGTCAGGATGCCGCCCGGCAGCAGCTGCTCGCGCAGGTTTCTGAGCGCCCTGATCTGCAGCTCCTGGGTGGGCAGGTGCATGAAGCCGCTGCGGGCGATGATCGCCAGCGAATACTTCCGGCCGGAGGAAAAAGCGGTCATGTCCGCCTGGAGGATGTTCAGGCGCAGCCCCAGCGCTTCCGCCTTTTCCGAAGCGACCCGGCACATCTCTGCGGACAGGTCCGTGCCGTCGACCTCAATGCCCCGCTGGGCCAGGTACAGCAGCACGGCGCCCGTGCCGCAGGCAACATCCACCACGCCGCCCGCGCCGTACTTCCGCGCCAGATCCAGATAGAATTCCTGGAAGTTTTCATGATGGTCGTCATGCGCGTACATCACTTCCAGATAGCGGTCGTAATTATCCGCGACGTCCCTGTAATCGTGAAGATCCATGATGCACCTCCCCGTCGGCATGTGTTCCGTTTTCCCTGAATGGTTCAGCTTTTCGTGATCAGGCTGTAATTCGGCTGAGCGTTGAGGCTCAGGTCGGCGATCTGGCCGCGGAGGAGGCGGTAATAGGCAGCGGAGCCGATCATGGCGCCGTTGTCCCCGCACAGGTCGAGGCGGGGGCAGTAAAACGCGACGCCCCGGCGGCCGCAGGCCTCCTGCAGCTGGGCGCGCAGGCGGCGGTTGGCGGAGACGCCGCCCGCCAGTGCCAGCTTCCGGTACCCCGTGTCCCTGAGGGCCAGCAGGGTCCGCTCGGTGAGCTGGTCGCAGACGGCCTTGCGGAAGGAGGCGGCCAGGTAGGCGGCGGGCATCATCGCGCCGCTCATGCGCTGCTGGTTGACCGCGTTAAGGAAGGCGGTCTTCAGGCCGGAAAAGCTGAAATCGTAGGGCCCGTCGGTATGCGGGCTGGGCAGGCGCAGCGCCCGGTCATCGCCCTCGTCGGCCAGCCTGTCCAGGCGCGGCCCGCCGGGATAGGGGAGGTCCAGCACGCGCGCCGCCTTGTCAAAGGCCTCGCCGGCCGCGTCGTCCTGCGTGCAGCCGATCAGCCGGTAGACGCCGTAATCATCCACGGCAAAAAGGTGGCTGTGTCCGCCGCTGACCGCCAGGCAGAGGAACGGAGGCTCCAGCTCCGGAAAGGTCAGGTAATTGGCGCAGATATGGCCTTCGATGTGGTGGACCGGCACCAGCGGTTTCCGGCTGGAGAATGCCAGCCCCTTCATATAGCTGACGCCGATCAGCAGCGCGCCGACCAGCCCGGGGCCGCAGGTGACGGCCAGCGCGTCCGCGTCGGCCAGGGCCATGCCCGCTTCGTCCAGCGCGATGCCGACGGTCTGGCTGACCTTCTCAACATGGGCGCGTGACGCGATCTCCGGCACGACGCCGCCGTACAGCGCGTGCAGGTCGATCTGCGAATAGACGGCGTTGGAAAGGATGCGCCGCCCGTCCTCCACGACGGCGGCCGCCGTCTCGTCGCAGGAGGTCTCCAGCGAGAGGATACGGATATGCTCCTGCTGCTTCAGCGCTTTGACGCGCTCCGTCATTTCCTGAATATATGTCATCATGATACTTCCGTCAGACTGAATACTTTTATGCGCGGCCCTGCTTCTGACCGCCGGCGGACCGGTGCCTGCCGAAGCGGATGCCCGCCGCGATGAGCGCCGCCATCAGCGCGAGCACCGGCCAGCAGGCCAGCGCGATCTGCTGCGCGTACCAGGTGAAAAACGGCGTCGGCATGAGCATGATCAGCAGGTCCTGTCGCGGGTTCAGCAGCCAGAGCGAGTTGCGGAACATCACCTTGTGGAAGGTGACGAACAGGCCGGTAAAGTTGACTGCGCCCCATATTCCCAGCGCCAGCAGGATCCCGAGCAGGATGTAGCAGCCCGCGGACGTCCCCCTCAGGAGGTCCCGCATCACCGCTTCCCGGTTTTCACGCTTCTGCGCCTGCGCCCAGAACACCGCGACCGTCAGCAGCGCGATGCCGCCGGTCACGTACCGCAGGACGTTGACGCCCCGCACGATGCCGCGGACATCCTCCATGTGCGCGAGCTCCTTGTCGGAAAATCCCGGCCGCTCGGTCCCGTCCGCCGCCGTCACGGTCAGGTCTGCCTTGCTGCCGTCCAGATAGCCGGTGATGGCGCGGGCATAGTCCATATAAGCGCTCGCCGGCACATCCTTCAGGGATGTGTCGGCAAACTGGTAGAACCCGTTCAGCATCTGGGCGCTGTTCGTGATCTGTGTATAGGCAATGCTGCTCAGCATGCACAGGCAGGCGCACAGCCCGGCCAGTGCCAGCAGGATCGGTCGGATCAGCTTCATTGCATTTTCAGGTAAGCGGTGGTAAAGCCGTCGAGGCCGCCGTTCATCACATCGTCGATGTTTCCGGTTTCGAAGCCGGTGCGGTGGTCCTTGACCATCGTATAGGGCTGGAAGACGTAGGACCGGATCTGGCTGCCCCATTCAATCTTCTTCATTTCACCCTTGATATCGGCCATCTGCTGCTCCTTCTCGCGCTCGCGGATCTCCAGCAGCTTGGCTTTCAGCATCTTCAGACAGGTCGCGCGGTTCTGCACCTGGTCGCGCTCCGTCTGGCAGGATACGACGATGCCGGAGGGAAAATGCGTCATGCGCACGGCGGAGCTGGTCTTGTTGACGTTCTGGCCGCCCGCGCCGCTGGAGTGGTAGGTGTCCGCGCGCACATCCTTCATGTCGATCTCGATCTCGTTGTCGTCGTCCTCCAGGATCGGCGCCACGTCCAGG
>CACXEB010000097.1 GCA_902766515.1 uncultured Eubacteriales bacterium | reverse complement strand
TCATGCACCTCGCCGGTAGCCAGGCCGATCTGGTTGCCGTAGGAGGAATAGCCCGCCGCGGCGGTGGTGACCAATTTCCGCTGGGGCAGCTTGCCGGGCAGGGTTTCGGAGAGGGGCACGGTGGGGTCCGCGGCGCCGGTGACGCGCATGGCGGCGTACACGTAGGCCCGACCGGACAGGGGGTCCCGGATGGCGCCGCCGATGCAGGTGGCCGCGCCGCCGAAAGGCTCGATCTCCGTGGGGTGGTTGTGGGTTTCGTTCTTAAACAAAAGCAGCCCGTTTTCCGGGCCGTTTTCGGTGTCCACGGTGATTTTCACCGTGCAGGCGTTGATTTCCTCCGATTCGTCCAGCTTGTCGAGCTTTCCCTGCTTTTTCAGCGCTTTGACGGCGATGGTCGCGAGGTCCATCAGGCAGACCGGCCGGTCGTCCCGGCCGAGCTCCGCGCGGACCGCGCGGTAGTGATCCCAGGCCTGCTGCAGCAGCGGGTCCTCAAATTCCGCGCTGTCGATCACCGTCAGGAAGGTCGTGTGGCGGCAATGGTCGCTCCAGTAGGTATCGATCATCCGGATCTCGGTGATGGTCGGGTCCCGGTGTTCGGATTTGAAATAATCCTGGCAGAAAGCGATGTCATCCAGGTCCATGGCCAGGCCGTAATCGGCGGCAAAGCGGGCCAGATCATCCCGGCTCAGGGCGTTGAAGCCGTCCAGGGTCTTGACCGTGGTGGGCACGGCATATTCCGCTTTCAGCGTCTCAGGGATCTCCAGCGCCGCTTCCCGGGCCTCCACGGGGTTGATGACATACTTCTTGATCGCCGCGATCGCTTCTTCATCCAGCGCGCCGTACAGCGCGTATACCCGGGCCGAGCGGATCAGGGGCCGCTCGCCCTGGCTGATGATCTGGATGCACTGGGCGGCGCTGTCCGCCCGCTGGTCAAACTGACCGGGCAGGTACTCCACCGCGAAAACGGCCGCACCGCTCAGGTCCGGCGATTCCGAAGCGATGTCCACCTGGGGCTCGCTGAAAACGGTCCGTACGGCATAATCAAACAGTTCGCGGCTGATGTTTTCGGCGTCATACCGGTTGAGCAGCCGGACGGCCTCCAGGCCGGTGATCCCCAGCAAGCCGCGGGCGTCGCTGAGCAGCGAGGCCGCTTCCTGCGTCAGTTCGGGCTTTTTTTCGACATATATCCTGTATACCATGTTACCTCTCCCCGGCCTTCAGCGCCCGCGCGCCGATGTCTGTCCGATAATACGCGCTGCCGAAATCAATGCGCCGCACCGCTTCGTACGCCGCGCTCAGCGCCTCCGGAAGCGTATCCCGCACCATGCTGACGCCGAGCACGCGCCCGCCGGAGGTGACCAGCCGGCCCTCCTTCATCTGAGCGCCGGCGACATAGACGTGCGGCCAGACATCCTCCGGGATGCTGATCGCGTATCCCTTTTCATAGGCAGTGGGATAGCCCCTGGAAGCCATGATGACGCAGGCGGCGTGGCGGCCGCTGAAGCGGACCCCGACCTCCCGGAGGCGGCCCGCCGTCACGGCCCGCATGATTGTCAGCAGGTCCGTTTCCAGCAGCGGCAGCACGACCTGCGTCTCCGGATCGCCGAAGCGGCAGTTGTACTCGATCACCTTCGGGCCCGCCGGCGTCAGCATCAGGCCGAAATACAGGCAGCCGCGGAATTCGCGGCCCTCCGCCTTCATCGCGCGGATGGTCGGCAGGAAGATCTCCGCCATGCACTGCCGCTCGATGTCTTCGGTATAATAAGGGTTGGGCGCTACGGTGCCCATGCCGCCCGTGTTGAGGCCCGTATCGCCGTCGCCTGCGCGCTTGTGGTCCATGGAGCTGACCATGGGGACCACCGTGTCGCCGTCAGTGAAGCTCAGCACGGACACCTCGGGCCCGGTCAGGTATTCCTCGATCACCACGCGCGCGCCGCTCCGGCCGAACTTGCCGTCCCGCATCATGCTGATGACCGCTTCTTCCGCTTCCGCGCGGGTTTCGGCGATGATGACCCCCTTGCCGAGGGCCAGCCCGTCCGCCTTCACCACGATGGGCAGCGGCGCGACGGCGATATAGTCCAGGGCGGCCTGCAGGTCGTCGAAGGTCTCATACGCGGCCGTCGGGATGCCGTATTTCTTCATCAGGCCCTTGGCGAAGACCTTGCTGCCCTCGATGATGGCCGCGTTCGCCCGCGGTCCGAAGCAGGGGATCCCCCGCTCCTCCAGGGCGTCCACGCAGCCCAGCACCAGCGGATCGTCCGGCGCAACCACGGCGTAATCCACGGCGTGCTCCACGGCGAACCGCACGATGCCGCCGATATCCGTCGCGCCGATCGGCACGCACTCCGCGTCCCGGGCGATCCCGCCGTTGCCCGGCAGGGCCCAGATCTTCTCCACTTCCGGATTTTCTTTCAGTTTCCTGATGATGGCATGTTCACGGCCACCGCCGCCTACGACCAGCAGTTTCATCGGGCAGACTCCTCAATCAATGTCAATCAATGATGGAACAGGCGCATGCCCGTGAAGGCCATCGCGATCCCATAGCGGTCGCAGCACTCGATGACCGCGTCGTCGCGGATGGATCCGCCGGGCTCGGCGATATACCTGACGCCGCTCCTGTACGCCCGCTCAATGTTGTCGCTGAAGGGGAAGAAGGCGTCGCTGCCCAGCGATACCCCGGAGATCGTATCCAGGTACGCGCGCTGCCGGTCCCGGGTAAACGGTTCCGGGCGGCTGGTGAAGTACTTCTGCCAGTTCTCTTCCGCGCAGACGTCTTCCTCGTTCTGGTTGATGTAGCCGTCAATCACGTTGTCGCGGTCCGGCCTGCCCAGGTC